>JAKSQG010000082.1 GCA_024404275.1 Clostridia bacterium
GCAGCATCAGCAGCGCCGCCATCAGTATCACAGGAAAAACACAGCCGACGGTCATGCCGTTTTGCAGGCTGTCTCCTGCATTCTGCGCCAGTACACCCACCAATCCGGGACCGATGGAACCGCCAAGGTCGCCCGCCATGGCAAGGAGCGCAAACATGGCTGTGCCGCCAGCAGGCAGGCGGGCGGAGCAGAGACTAATGGTGCCGGGCCACATAATGCCCACCGAGAAGCCGCACACGACACAGCCAAGCAGCCCCAACACAGGCATTTGCGCGAAAGCTGCCAGCAGATAGCAGCAAAGGCACAGCAGGGCGGAAAGCATCATGCAGGGCAGCAGGTTCATTTTCCCGCGGCTGCTGAAACTGCCGTAGAGTGCACGGCTTGTTCCCATAGATGCCGCGAAAAGGCACGGTCCCAAGAGGTCGCCCCAGGTTTTGCTCAGCCCCAGCGCTTCCTCGGCATACGCGGATGCCCACTGCGCCATCGAAAGTTCACAGGCACCGGCACAGACCATCAGCACCACGGAGAGCAGAAACACGTTGGTTTTGATGAGGCTGCCCGCCGTCATGCCCTTGCCCTCTTCCGTCAGCCGTTCAATGGGGCAGACACGGAAGTTGAACAGGTTAATGAAGGGAATCAGTGCCCACAGGCACGCCAGAATGCGCCAGTTTTGCATGCCGAAAAGAGCAAAAAAAGCGGTACTCAGCCCGATGACGCCCACGCAGCCCCAGCAATAGAAAGAGTGCAGGGTGCTCATTACGGCGTCCTTGTGCTCAAAGGGACAGGCTTCCACGATGGGGCTGACCAGCACCTCGATGAGACCGCTGCCGATTGCATAGATGATCACGCTCAAAAGGATGCCGATAAACGGATGCGGCATCAGATGCGGCAGAATCGCAAGCCCAACCAGTCCCGCCGCCGACATAGCCTATGACGCCATTACGCAGCGACGGTAATCGACCCGATCTGCAAAATGTGCGCAGAGCGCATCCACCAGCAGCTGCGTCAAAAAGAACACTGCGGGAATGAGCGCCACTTGACCCAATGGAATATCAAATTCCGCCTGAAGCCTTAAAAAAAGCAGCGGTGTGAAGTTAGCGGTGATTGCTTGTGTGATAAAGCCCAGATAACAGGCAATCAGCGTTCTTCTGTAATTCATTGTTTTTCTTCTTCCAGCAAATTTTGAAGTGCGGGCGGCAGCGGAGCGGTGAAGCTTAGCGTTTCCCCGCTCACGGGATGTACGAAGCACAGCGATGCCGCATGCAAGGCAAAACGGCCGGGCAGCGCAGGCAACGGCGTGCCATACAGATAATCCCCTGTGATCGGGCAGCCCAAAGAGGCAAGATGCACACGAATCTGATGGGTGCGGCCGGTTTCCAGCCGCAGACGGATGAGCGCACGGCCATTGGACGCCCGCTGCAGCACCCGGTAATGCGTGACAGAGCGTTTTCCGTCCTCACGGATGCCCCGGCGCACGCCTTCAATCACGGCGATGGGGCGGTCGATGACGCCTTCATCTTCTTGCGGCGCACCTTCCGTCACTGCCAGGTATTCCCGCACAAATGACTTTGTGTGCAGCATCCGCTGCAGGCGGTCGTGCGCGTGGGCATTCATGGCTGCCGCCATCAAACCGCTGGTGCCTTTATCCAGACGGTTGACCGGCCGCCACACAAAGTTTTCGGGGCATCCCAGCGATTCAATCACCGCGTTTTCCAAACAGTTTTCATCCGTATGATGTCCCCGCACAGAAGGCATGGGGGCAGGCTTATCAATGACCAGTACATCCTCATCCCGGTACAGGATGGGCACATGAATGCCCGAAGGTGCCAGCTGCTGACCTATGTCCTGCAGCCGCACGGAAATGCACTGTCCCACACGCACCCTTGCATCGGTATGTGTTGGAATGCCGTCCAACAGGATGCCGCCTTGAAACTTCAGCGCGGAGACGCGGTGAGCGGACAGATGCATTCTGTTTTTAAGCAGCCCTTCCAGCTTTCGCCCGTCTTCAGCCGGCGGAACGATGTAGGTCAGCTCACGCATGGGCTTTGGCGATGTTCTGCATCCAGATGCCTTTTTTGATCAGGATAAAGCCCAGCACACATTTGGACAGGTTCATCCCCTCCACCACGGAGTAGGAGGCAAAGATGCCCGCGTTGAGCACACTGACCATCAACAGCGCCAGCGGCACGGAAATGACCCAGGTATAGCCCGCATCAAACAGGAAGGTGATGATGGTCTTGCCGCCGGAACGCAGGGTAAAGTACGCCACATGAGCAAAGGACTGAATGGGCATGATGCAGGCGGCAATGACCAACAGGCTGGAGGCTGTCTCCCGGACATCCGCCGTGACACCCCTATAAATGCCGGTCACGTAGGGAGAAGCCAGAATCAGCAGCAGACCCATGCACACCGCACACAGGAAACTGAAGAAAGCCAGCTTCCAGGTAGTGCTCAGCGCACGATCGTTATCATCAGCTCCCAGCGCCTGACCCACCATGATGGATACCGCGGTACCCATGGACAGATGGACTACGTTGAACAGGTTGGTAATGGTGCTGGTGATGCTCAGTGCGCCCACCACCGTCAGGGAGCAGCGGCTGTAGACCGCGGTCAGCGTGCTGATGCCCATGGACCACAGCAGCTCATTGAGCAGCAGCGGCAGACCCATGCGCACCACATCCTTCAACAGAGAAGCGGGCACACGGAAAGTGCGGAAGGCTCCCTGCAGGAAAGTAAAGCGGTCGCTGTGACGATGTGCAGCAAAGACCAGAATAAACAGTTCCACAAAGCGGCTCAGCACCGTTGCCGTGGCGGCGCCCGCCACACCCATGCAAGGGAAGCCGAACTTGCCGAAAATAAGCAGATAGTTGAACAGCGCGTTGGTGCCCACTGCCGCGATGCTGGCGAGCATAGGCATGCGGGTCTCTCCCATTTCCCTCAGGGTACCGGAATAGCACTGGCTGACAGCAAAGGGCAGAAGACCGATGATGCTGATTTTGAGGTAGGTGTTGCCGTTTGCCAGCATCTGCTCCGCCATTTCCGCTTCGCCCTCGCCCTGCAGAAACAGGGTGATCAGCTGCGGTCCCATCAGCAGGAAGGTGGTCGCCGCCAGCCCAAACAACATCAGGGATTCCATCAGCTTGATGCGGAAGGTGTTACGCAGACCGCCGATATCCCCCGCGCCGAAAAATTGTGCGCCGAAGATGCCGGCGCCGGACAGACCGCCGAACACCGCCAGATTGAAGATGAACAGCAGCTGGTTGGCGATGGCAACGCCGCTCATCTCGGCGGTACCCAAAGCGCCCACCATCAGGTTATCCAGCAGGCTGACAAAATTTGTTACGGTAGATTGGATGATAACAGGCACCACCAGTGCCAGCACGGTTTTATAAAAAACCTTATCCCCCAGCAATGTGCGGCGGGCAGATGACAAAAGCTTCATGAATTGATCCTTTCTTTTCAGGGGTGACTTCTTCTGCGGCGAACGACATTGTCCTCTTCTTCAGGCAGATAAAGCGCCTTTGGTGGGTCGGAGAGCCGGGGCGGTGCTGCCGCAAGCAGCTTTTTTTGCTGACGGCGTTGCCGCTCCAGTATTCCAAAGCGGGCAGAGCTCAATGCCGACAGCGCCAGCAGCGGCAGCAGTTTCAGAAAGCGCACCATTTCGCCAAGCAGAGTCAGCTTCAGCGTCAGCCCATAGCCCAGCAGCGCAAGGCAGAACACAGCACAGATCAGCGAGCCGCTCTGCCGCCTGCCAAGGGTAAGCGTCAAAGCAGCACTCAGAAGGCACAGCACCATGAACAGCGGCACAATAAAGATACTAACGTCCACATACCGCACAACGCGCTCCAACGGGATCTTTTCGCCGATGGCCATATTCATAAACATTTTGAGCGGTCCCCACATGGCGTCCACACGGGTACAAAATTCATAGACCGAAAGGGCAGCCAGCAGAGTCGCCCACAGATTCAGCCATTTTCCCAAAGGCAGTTTTTTCACGGTGTCACCTCCCCGATGCGAAAATTTCACCGATAACAGTTTATCCGACGTTCTCATAACTGTCAAGCCACAGATAAACAGCACCCTTACACCATTCATCGGTGCAAGGGTGCATGCTGAAAAAATACAGCTTTGCTTTACAGGGTATTGATGAAATCAAGGATCAGCTGTTTGGTGCTGTCTTCAAAGAAGACGGCGTCGGAATGATCCGCTCCATGAAAGAGGTGCAGTTCGCTGCGCACACCGTTCTGCTGCAGCGTATCGTAGAAAACACGGCTGTGCCGCATGGGTACCTGCGTGTCGTTGTCGCCCTGCAGGATCAAAAACGGCGGTGCAGAAGGCGTGATGAGCTGCGGCAGGTCGGGATAATTCACCGCATCGGCATGAAGCGACACGGTGCCCTCCTCCACACCGAAGCGGGTGGGCTGTGTGACGGGATAGAAGGCGCATACACCGTTGACGGCGGCGCTTTCCTGACGATTGTCCCCCCGATCCCATTCCGTACGGTTCGCAGTCAGCCCCAGCAGGGAAGCCATATAGCCGCCTGCCGATTCGCCCATGGCGACCATACGGTTGGGATCAAGACCGAGCTCCTCGCTGTGCGCACGAAGGTAACGCACCGCTTCGCGGGCATCCTCGATCTGCTATGGAAAACGGGTACGCGCATCCACGCCGTATTCGATGCTGGCCACCGCCCAGCCGCGCTTGGCAAAATAGCTGAGCTATGGCATCCACACATTGCGGTCCACCATCACGAAGCCGCCGCCGCAGAAGAAGAGGATAACGGGCAGCACCGTTTTTTTATCATAGGAAAAGCACTGGCGGGAGCGCATCAGGCTGAGCCTGAGCGGTCTGTAGGTTGCCTTGCACCAATCCTTGCGATAGCCGTATACCAACTCCGAGCCCAGGCACACCACGGGCTGTTCCGCCGCAAAATTGTGCTCCGTAATCATGGTTTACTCCGTTCTCAGGGCCACAACGGGGTCCTTTTTGGCCGCCATGCGGGCGGGAATGAAACCGGCAACAATGGTAAGCAGCATGCTGATGAGGACCAGTATGCCTGCGCTGCCCGCGGGAAGTGCCGCGGTGGCGTTGATGCCGGCGACCTTGCGGATGATCATGGTAATGGGGATGTTGAGCAGCATCGTGGTGATGATACCGATCAAGCCGGCAATAAAGCCAATTATAAGCGTTTCTGCCGTGAAGACGCGGCTGACATCCTTCTTGGAGGCACCCATGGCACGCAGGATACCGATCTCCTTGGTGCGCTCGAGTACGCTGATATAGGTGATGATGCCGATCATGATGGAGGACACCACCAGCGAAATGGAAACGAAGGCGATCAGCACGTAGGAAATGGCATTGACGATGGTGGTGACGGAGCTCATCAGCGCGCCGACATAGTCGGTGTAGCTGATGACACGCTCCTCATGCCCCTCATCACGCATGCGGGCGTTGTAGGCTTCAATGAGCGCCACGGTCTTTTCCTTGCTGGCAAAATCGATGGGATAAATGCTGATCTCGTTGGGCGTGGTCAGCTCCACGGCGCTGAGCAGGTTCAGGTTGCCGCGATAGGTGGCATTGGTGGTTTGATTCTTCATTTGCTGACGTGCCAGCTCCAGCAGCTTCTCCTCGCTGAGGAAGCGGGCATAGGCATTGATCTGCGTCTGCTGCTCCTCCGGCAGGGAGGCGATATAGGCGTTGAGCATCTCGATGGTCAGCTCCGGCATGGTGCCGTCAAAACGCAGCCCGGTAAAGATATCCACCTCTTCATTCTCACGCTGAGCACGAACCGCCGCGGTTTCGCCATTGGCCTTAACCACGTACTCGGTCAGCTCGGGCAGATAGCCCACGCCGCCGGACATGAAGGTGGAAATGAGCGAATTGCTGTTGCTGCGCGCAATGCCCACGATTTTGAGGGGCATGCCGGCATCCAGCACCTGCTCGAGGGCGACGGCGTTGCCGCTGATGTTCTCATACACACCGGAAGCATTGGCCTGATACATGTCACCGGGCAGCACGAGCGTAAGATCAAGGTTCATCAGTTCGTCATAGCTGAAGCGGACGGTATCTGTGGCGACGTTCTGGCCGCTCAGCATGCCGCGAAGCAGCCCCGCGGTCTCGGACTGGTCACGCAGACCCAGGGTATACAGCATGGTATCGGAAATGTCATGATTTTCGCCCACCACCAGCAGCAGCTCATCATAGCGCTGCGGCATGCGGCCGGTCAGCAGCTCATACTGCTTTTGACGTCCTTCGCTCAGTTCGAAGAAGGCGTTCATGTTGTACATATCCATCATGCTGCTCATCTGACTCATGGAGGACATGGCCGCCAGCCCCGACATATCGTTCATCATGGAGCTGCCCGTCATGCTGTCGATGAGCGTGCTGGGGTTGACACGCACCGTGCCGCCCACCGCGCTGCGGTTATAGACCAGCACCTCGGTATCATATTCGTATTTGACGCCGCTGATGAGGCCGTCAAAGTCATGCGTTTCATCCAGATAAGCCTTGAAGGAGGCCAGGTCGTTCTGTTCGACCTCGTTCATCATGGCGTTGAGCATGCCCGCCATGGCATTGCTGGAATGCACATAGCCTTCTTCCACTTTCACCGCGGTATTCTGCACGGCGGTCATGGCTCCCAGCATGGCAGCCGAACCGCTCATGGTGGAGGACTGGATGTTCAGCGGATAGGAGCTGAGCGTTCCTTCCTCCACATCCTTGATATATCGGTTGATGCCGCCGGACAGCGACATGATGAGCGCAATGCCGATGATGCCGATACTGCCCGCCAGACCCACCATGAAGGTGCGGCCCTTTTTGGTCATCAGGTTGTTGAGCGACAGATGCAAGGCCGTCATAAAGCTCATGGAGGTATGACCGCTGCGCACCTCGCCGCCTTCCTCACTGCCGTCAAAGGGCATGGTGTCGGACTGCACACGGCCGTCCAGCAGGCGCACGATGCGGGTGGCATAGCTTTCGGCCAGCTCGGGGTTGTGCGTTACCATGATGACCAGACGGTCACGGGCAATCTCTTTGAGCACATCCATGATCTGCACGCTGGTCTCACTGTCCAAAGCACCGGTGGGCTCATCTGCCAGCAGGATTTCGGGGTCATTGACCAAGGCACGGGCAATGGCCACACGCTGCATCTGTCCGCCGCTCATCTGGTTGGGCTTCTTTTTCATCTGGTCGCCGAGACCAACCTTTTTAAGCGCTTCCGCGGCACGGCGGCGGCGCTCCGCCCCGCTGACGCCCGAAATGGTCAGCGCCAGCTCCACATTGGAAAGTACCGTCTGATGCGGAATCAGGTTATAGGACTGAAAGACAAAGCCCACCGAATGATTGCGGTAGCTGTCCCAGTCGCGATCCTTGAACTGCTTGGTGGATTTTCCCTTGATGACAAGGTCACCGCCGCTGTAGCGGTCCAGACCGCCGATGATGTTGAGCAGCGTGGTCTTGCCGCAGCCGGAGGGACCGAGGATGGCCACAAACTCATTGCGCCGGAAGGAGATGCTGACTTCCTTCAGGGCCTGTACGCTCATATCCCCCGATTTATATTCTTTGCTGATGCCGTGAAGTTCAAGCATGACAAGTGTTCCTTTCCTGACGGATTTTCCCGTACAGAATAGCACATTATTGTAAATTAAATATAAACGTTTTTGCCTCTTTGACTTACTCCAGCTCAAAAGCGCCGGTGTAAAGCTGATAATACTGACCCTTCTGGGCAATGAGCTGATCATGCGTGCCGCGTTCGATGATGTGGCCGTGATCCAGCACCATGATGACATCGGAATTCTGCACGGTGGACAGGCGGTGGGCGATGACAAACACCGTACGCCCCTTCATCAGCTGATCCATGCCGCGCTGCACCAGCGCCTCAGTTCGGGTATCGATGGAGGAGGTAGCCTCGTCCAGAATCATGACCGGCGGATTGGCCACAGCGGCACGGGCAATGGAGATCAGCTG
>JAKSQG010000083.1 GCA_024404275.1 Clostridia bacterium
GGTCTATGCCCGCTGTGTCAGAGTGGAGTTGAAGCTCAATGGACAGTCGCTTGGCACAAAGACAACAAAGAACAACTGCGTTTATCGCTTCAAGGTACCTTATCAAAATGGCAAGCTGGAAGCCATTGCCTATGATGAAGCAGGGAAGATCATTGGCACAGATAGCCTGACGACTGCAGGTGAAAAGACCGAACTGCGCATGGAAGCCGAAGAAAATGTCGTACGTGTGGGGCATATGGCCTTTGTCCGTCTGCGCCTGACGGATGAGAACGGCATCACCAAACCCACCGAACGCCAATCCATTGATATTTCGGTGGAAGGCGGCAAGCTGGTAGCCTGCGGCAGCGCATGCCCGTACTATGTGCGTAGCTACCTGGACAGCGTGTGCGATACCTATTATGGCGAAGCACTGGTGATGATCGAAGTGCAGGGCGATGTGAAGGTCACAGCCATCTGCAAGCTTGGCAAAGCTGGAATCATGATCAAAGGAAATGTTGAGTGAACATGAAGTATTTAACATAGAATAATGTCTGAAAAAGTCAATAAAATCAAGGGCTGCAGCCCATAGAAATAGCCCATTTTTGATGAGGACTGTGGACGGCATATATATCGTCCTGGTCAAAAATGGGCTTCAAAAGCGTTATTTTGTTTTGCCGGGTACTATCAGATTATTTGTATACGATTTCGTTCCAAATGATCTCCTCGACCTGATGCTTGATGGTATTCATCATCCCAACCCAGCGCAGCTGATCAGTCATTTTCAGATTTTCGGTCACACCGGCCTCCTTAACCATCTGCGGAATCATCGTATCCAGCAGGTGCTGCGCCTGCACATCGGCCTGGTGCAGATCATCGTTCAGCTTACCGGAGAGCAGCAACCGGGTATACACCCCTGGCCGTTGCTCTTGCAGGTACTGCATGCGCACCATGCCATACTTACCCAGCGGATACCCAGGCTCAACACCAAGGTCGGGAAGATAGTAGTCGCCGCACAGGGTATAGTCCAAACCTTTCTTATCATCATGAATCTTCTTAGACAACTCGCACATTTTGTTTTTCCTCACTTTCGTATCGTTCGTGTGTATTGGGCAGCCGGGAACCATCTTTGTGTCTGTGATCACTTCCTTCACACAGAAATCGATCACACCACGATACTTGAGAGGAAACAAAGAAATCCGAACCCATTCCCAATCGGGATTAGGTTCGGATTTCTCAAGTATGGTGGAGCATAAGGGAGTCGAACCCTTGGCCTCCACAATGCCATTGTGGCGCGCTACCAACTGCGCTAATGCCCCGAACGAGTACTATATTACCACAACCATTTTGATTTGTAAAGGGGGTAAATGAAATTTTTTTCACTTTTTTTCAAACTTTTTGATCGAGCTCAAATCCGGCAGCGGTCGCCTCGTGAATCAGGAGCGAAATCAGCGCTGTTTCCGCCCCATTCGGGGCATAATCGGCTGATCTGAACAGCATCTGGCACTTTTTTTCGGGTGCCGGCGCCAGCGGGCGCTGACACAGCCGCAAAAAGCTCAGGTCTGCCGCAGCCAGCGGTTCACCAATGGAATAAGCGTCCTTCATGCGCGGCAGCACGCTCAGGCAGGCACTCTCCTCCGCCAGGCGCAGCCACCGGTCCGAGCACAGCATCGTCCCCTCTTCCGGCCCCATGATCTGGGGGTACGCCTTCAGCCGGGCGATATCCACCGTCTGCAGCTCCGCCAGCTCATGCCGTGCTGCGGCAATAAAAACGGGCTGCCAACTCAGCCTTGCCTGCAGCTGCCAGCCACGCCGTTCCAATGCCTTTTCCAGATGCTCCGCCTGCTCGGAACGGCAGTTCAGGATGCCGATACCCCGCTCCCAGTCCTCCGGTTCCGTCTGCATCCAGCGCACTTCTCCCACGCGACGGATGGCTGTCAGTGCCCGCACCACATAGCGCGCGGCAGGGGCATACAGCGTCAAACGTCTGTTTTCGGCAGAAGCGGTATGCAGCATTTCGATGGTCTCCACCTGCTGCAGAATGCTTCGGGCCAGCCGGGTCAGTTCTTTGCCCTGCTCGGTCAGTACCATGCCGCCGCGTGTCCGCCGGAAGATGGTGATCTGCAGTTCCTTTTCCATCTCGCTGATGGTCTTGCTCAGGCTCGGCTGGCTCATAAACAGGTTTTCCGCCGCACGCGAAACAGAACCGGTCTTTTCAACCTCCAGGATGCAGCGAAGCACCTGAGTATTCACTCTTCGACCTCACTCAGGTCCATGTCTTCATATTCCTGTACCAGACGGTTGGACAGCAGCGCCAGCGAAATGGCCATGTCCTCGCGCTGCATCAGCACGCCTGCGGGCACAGTCAGATGCACATGGGCAAAGTTCCAGATGCCCTTTACCCCGGCCTTCACCAGCTGGTCACACACCTGCTGCGCATAATCCGCCGGGGTGGTGATGATGCCGATGGCAGCATGATGCTTGTCACAATACTCTTCCAGCTCCTCCATGGCGTGCACTGTACGGCCGTGGATCTTCTGCCCGATCACTTCGGGATTGCTGTCAAAGGCGGCAATGATTTTGAGGCCGTAGTGTTCAAACTCGCCGTAGGAGAGCAGCGCGCTGCCCAGATGACCGGCACCGACCAGCACAGCGGTCTTGAGGCGGTCATAGCCCAAAAAATGCTCAATATCGTTGATCAGCGTATGTACATTGAAACCGACGCGGGGCTTGCCGGGCTGGGAGCTGACTGCCGCCAGATCCTTGCGCACCTGCACCTCATACACATCAAAATACTCCGCCAGCACCAACGCAGGAACATAGGTATTGCCCTTTTCCTCCAGCTCCTTGAGGAATTTCAAATAATAAGGCAGGCGCTTGATGCTCTGCACTGACATGTTTTTTACGTCTTTTTCGCTCATGGTCCCATGCTCCGTTTCGATTGATAAACATATTATAGCATTCTGTGTTTTTTTTGTAAAGAACAGCAAAAAAGTTCACATTTTACAGTATTTCCGTCAGTACACGCCATGCCTCCACCAGCTTTTCCATGCTCCATGCTGCGTTTGCCGGGCTGGTGGAGGGCAGCACGATGGCGGGAATCTGCGTCAGGGGCTGCTGCAGCCTTTCGTAATACCCCGCAGCCGTTTTTCCATTGCAGATGATATGCTGTATGGAAGCCGCCGTCAGAATGGGGCGCAGATCGGTTGGCACCACATCGGTGATGCTGCTGTCTGCCGAACCGGCAATGCTGCAGCTTTGCACCGTATCCCACAGCGCAATGTGATGACGAAGCAGAAAAGCCCGCTTTTCCTCTGTCTGATGCGGAACCTCTTCCCCAAACAGCAATGCCATCAGCGGCCAGAAGCGGTTGCGCGGATGACCGTAATAGAACCCTTCCGCCCTTGAGCGCACCGAGGGCAGGCTGCCCAGGATCAGCACCCGGCTGTTTTCATCCCACACCGGCGCAAAGGGATGCACAATGGATTCACGATTCATTCTTTTCCTCCGGGGCAAGAAAGAAGACCCGCCTTTCGGACGGGTCCCAAATGGTTTACAGATAGGCGCGCATGGTGTCCATGACTTCTTTTTTATCCGCCACGTAATCCACGTGACCCTGCACGCACTTTTCAAAATCGATCTTCTCCATCAGTTCCACATAGGGACGCAGACGATCCATAAAGTGCGGCAGTTTGCCGATATCCTCCTGCAGACGCTCGGGATGCTCTTCGTCATACACCCACACGTTGTTGTGCAGATCCTTGGTGTTGGCGTCGCCGACATAAAGCACCTTGTCCTCGGGCACATAGAACATCAGCTGGTCCTCGCTGTGCGGACCGCCGCAGTTGATGATCTGCACCGTCACACCGCCAAGATCGATGACGGCATCCCCCGTCACCTCGATATCGGCGGGCACCACCTTGATCTTCTTGGGGTCGGGATACTCCAGCTTGCGCGTCACATAGCCGAAGCGGATGTCCAGACCTTCCGCTACACGGTTCAGCATCTCTTCCTCGCTCCAGCCCCACTTGGCTTCACGGCGCAGCATTTCATTGCAGCGGGCGGAAGCAATGGTCAGACCATTCACGGCACAGGCACCATAGCTGTGATCCCAATGGAAGTGGGAAATGCCCGTAAAGTCGGGCAGAGGCAACCCGTTTTCCTTCAGTTTGTCATAAAACAGCGCCACATGAGCAGGCGAAGCGCACGCCTCGACAGCAAAGGCATATTTATCGCCTTTGATATAGCCAATGGAGGGTCTGTCCGTCCGCACATCCTGCTGCATATACCAGGTATGTGCTCCGATCTGTTGAAACATCTTTTTGTTCTCCTTTTCAGCAATTGCGGATCAGTGTCTGATAGAAGGTCACGGTCTTGACGATCGTCGCCAGCGGAATGCGCTCGTTGCGTCCATGGATCATGCCGCGTTCCTCCTTGGTCAGCGCCATAGCGGAAAAGCGGTATACATGCTCGGATATGCGGCAGTAGTGACGGCTGTCACTGCACGCCAACATCAGGTAGGGCGAAACCACAGCGTCCGTCCAGGTGGACTGAATAGCGTTTTTGAGACGGTTCCACGGCTCATCCCCCGTCAGCGAGACCTCGGAAGGGCTGTTGCCGTACACCATGCCCACTTCCACGCGGGGGTCGTGAATCTTGCGGTTGAGTTCCGCAATGGTGCTCTGCGGCGTCTGTCCGGGAATGATGCGCAGATTGGCGCCCACCCAGGCTTCGTTGGGCAATACATTGCTGGCATCGCTGCCGCGTGCCTGCGTGAAAGCCACCGTGGTACGCACCAGGGCATTCAGCTCGCCGCCGCCCTTTTTGCAGATGAGGTTGAGCACAGGCGTAAAGCACCACAGATTGGCAAAAATGAGCCGGTACAGGAAGGTGGAACGGCGTGCCAGCGTATCAAACATCTGTCTGGCAGGCTCCGTCAGCGTATACGGGAAGGGCGAAGCTTCCACCTTGGCGACGGCGCGGGACAGAATGCCAAGCGCACTCTGTGCCGGCGGTGTGGACGCGTGACCGCCCTTGGTCTTGACCGTCAGCCGGATATCCATCGGGCCCTTTTCAGCAATGCCCACCACCGCACAGGGCGATTTCAACCCGGGGAAAACATCCTGCACCACAGCGCCGCCCTCATCCAGCACAAACTCGGGATGCACCTCGTGCGCCAACAGCCACTGCACATTGGCAGGGGCGCCGCCGCCGCTGATCTCCTCATCGCCGGCAAAGCACAGGTACAGATCCTGCGCCGGGCAGAAGCCCTCCGCGATCAGGTTATCCGCGGCTTCCAGTACACCCAGCAGCGTACCCTTGGTATCCAGCGTGCCGCGTCCCCACATTTCGCCGTTTTCAATAATGGCTTCAAAGGCAGGCTTGTCCCATTCCTCCTGACGCACAGGCACCACATCGTAGTGCGCCATCAGCACACCGGGCTTGTCGCTCTTTTTGCCCTTCCAGACAAAAATGATGCTTCTGGGGCCGGGGCGCACGCACTCGCAATGGCTGTAAACGTTGGGAAACAGCACCGGCAGCAGCTCATACAGCCGCTTGAATTCGGCTTCGTCCTCCAGCGACTTATCACGATATGAGACCGTTTTGCAGCGGATCAGCTGACGCAGATGCTCAATGGCCTTATCGGCATCCGGTTTTTCATCGGCAGCAACGTGCTTTTCCTCCACCGGAGGTTTGAACTGTATTGCCCGGACCACCAGTACCGCAATAAACGCCAGCAGCAAAACCAGCAGGATGATACCCATAATGATCTCCTCCGTTGATTACAGCAGGTTTTTCTTGTACAGCAGACGGCTGACGCCCATGGTCAGCAATACGCCCACCGGCACCAGAATACCGACCGAGCTGGCCAGTGAGGGCATGATGATGAACAACACGATCATGAACACCAGCGGAGCAATGGCGATCTTCCAGTTCTTGGAGACATACACCACACCCAGAGCGCCGATGAGCGCGGGAGTGATATAGGCAAAGCAGGGTTTGAGCAGATCGCTTTCCAGTATGGGCTTGAGTTTGCCCAGCAGCAGTACGCCCACGGCAATGATGAGCGTGGTCACAATGGAGGAGGTGGCAATGGCGATGGTGGAGATGACCTCGCCCTCCTCGCTGTCCGCTTTCACACCGGCCGCCTGCATGGCATTAAGGGCCGCAGGTACCTTCAGGTTGGACAAATTGCCCGTCACAAAGCCAAGATAGGTACCGCCCGTGCCCAGCATGGGCGAATAGGTGAACACCTCAATGATGCCCACCGTCCAGTAAATGGGCGCTACGCCCAGCAGACCCTTCAATACATAGTTCCATACAGGCCAGGCGCTGTAATGCACCGAAATGGCCACGGGCACGCTCAAAAGCAAAATGATGCCCAGTGCCACCCAGATACGACCGTACAGATGAACCGATTCGGTATACATGGTCTCTTTTTTCATATCAGCCCACCATCCCCATCCAGTTTGCCAGCGGGATCGAAGCCGCCATTGCCGCCAGCATGCAAAGCGGCAGCGCGTACTGCTCCAGCCACGTAATATGGCACTTTTTGATCAGAATGCCGCAGATGGCCATCATCAGCGCGGAGACCGCCGCCACCGCCACGGGCGTCCAGCCCGCCGTGCCCTTGGTCACATCAGCAAATACCAGACCAATGAAGGCGCTGATGAGGCCGAGGAACAGGCTGTCCATAAAGATGGTACCCCATTTTTTGTCGCCGCTGCGCAGCGAAATAACACCCTTTTGAATCTTTTTGAGGCCAAACAGCACCAGAATGATGCCGGGAATGATGCCCAGCGTCATGACCCACGCAATGGCGGAAAAGTCCTGCGCATTGGCCACGTATTCGGACAGGTTGAGACCGATGGCGTTGGCTGTCGTGGTAGCGGCAGGCAGCTCATAGGTCAGGGCGCCCAGCACGCTCAGACGCAGCCAGGGAAAGGGCAGACCAAGGAAGCCGCTCAGCGAAATGACGCTGATGAGAATCGCCAGCGCAGGCGCCGCGGTAAACAAAGTGGTCGAGATGACCGTACGGCGAATGACAACACCGCTGATCTTCAGCTGTTTTGCGCGGCGTACTGCCCTTACGAGAAAGAAGACCGACTGTGCCAGCACAAACAGGATCACAACCGCTGTCACAGCATACAGAAATGAATCATTTACGGAAAAATTCACGCATTATCCCTCCTTTTTCGGGTCTATCATAACACAAAAGCGTGCAAGGCACAATGCACGCCCTATTTTTGTCCGTTTTCGCACTAAAAAAGACCCGGTATTTTCCGGGTCTTCGGAAGAAGTTTACAGTTTTCGAATGATGCCCCGCTGATATCTTTTGTGTACCACGATGCTGGCGGCGCCGTTGATGAAAAAGCACAGCAGCCACGCAATGGTGAAGGTCGCCATCACAAACCCGAAGGATCGCACCAGCGGAAAGAACAGCTGGATCCAGATGGTGCGGAACACGATGGTACAGATGATGGAGGTAATGAGCGTCATGGTGGTGTATCCGAAAGCATTCAGATACGAAGAGAATGTCTGATGCGCCGCGCAGATGCCGTGCAGCAGCGTCACATGGATCAGATAGATGATGCCGTATTCCACCGCGGCAGGAGAGCCCGGCACATACAGCCCCAGCAGTGCATAGCGGAAAAGGAAGATGCCCAGACCACACAGCTCCGAAAGCAGGGCGGAATAAAGCAGCGTCAGCTTGAAGGAGCGATTGACCCTCTCCCGCTTTTGTGCTCCGAGGTTCTGACCCACCATGGTCATCGTCGTCACCGCGAAGGAATTGGAAAACGCGGAAGGGAATCCGCCCAGATTGCACGCGGCGGAATAACCGGCAAGCGCTTCCGTGCCAAAGGAGTTGATGGCTGCCTGCGTCTGCAGGTTGGCGATACAGAACAGCGAGCTGTTGAACGCGTT
>JAKSQG010000084.1 GCA_024404275.1 Clostridia bacterium
CTCTGAAAGCGTGGTTCCCCCTGTCGTCTCTGTCGTTTTCTCGTACTCTCCCGTCACTCCACCGTCATCAGCGTGGCGGCATCCACGCCCTCCACGGCGCGCAGGCGCCCGATCGCCTGCTCAATGGTGCAGGTCAGACGGGCAATGTCCAGCGTCAGCATCACGCTGGCGCTGCCGCGGATGGGCAGGCTTTGCGAAATGGTCAATACGCTCGCCCCCGCGGTGGATAATTCGCCCAGCACGGCGGAAAGCACGCCCACCTCATGCGTCAGCAGCAGCGACAAAACCGCCTTGCGGATGACGCCGCCCGCGTCGGGGCTGAAGATATCATCCTTGTATTTGTAATAGGTGCTGCGGCTGATGCCCGTCTGCTTCACGGCGGCGCTGACATCCTTCGCGGCGCCGCTTTCCAGCAGACGCCTTGTCTCCAGCACTTTTTCATAGCACGCCGGCAAAATGCGGGTGCTGACGATCAGATAATCGTTTTTCATTGTACGCACGCTCCGCCAGTGTCGATCTCAGGGCTCAGCACCCGCCAGTGATGGGTGCATGCTTTCACGGCTTCCTCCATGCGGGCGGCAAAATCCGCCTTGTCATGCAGGCACAGCAGCGTGGGACCCGCGCCGCTGATGGCAAACGCCGCCGCGCCGTTTTCAAAAGCCGCGGTTTTGAGGGCTTCCGCCTCGTCAATCAGGCTGAAGCGATAGGGCTGATGCAGCTTGTCACGCAGTGCCAGCGAGATCGCCGGCATGTTCCCCGTCTCCAGCGCGCGCAGCAGCACAGCGGCATGCGACACGTTGTACACCGCATCCTTATGCGGCACTTCGGAGGGCAGAACGCTGCGCGCCTTGGCAGTAGACAGTTCAAAATCGGGCACCAGCAGGCACACCTTCACCGTGTCGGAGATGGAGCAGGGGATCGAAATGACCTGTCCCTCCTCCATCAGGGAGACCGTCAGCCCGCCGTACAGCGCAGGCGCCACGTTATCAGGATGCCCCTCGATCTTGGTCGCCAAACTCAAAATCGTTTCATGGCTCAGCGCATTGCCGTGCGCGGCGTTTGCCGCCATCAGACCGCCGATGATCAGGCTGGAAGAGCTGCCCATGCCGCGGGAGACCGGCACATCGGAATCGATTTTGAGATACAGCCCGCACCTGGGCAATTTCATTGCTTCCAGCGCGGCATAATAGGCACGGATGGCCAGATTGTCTTCATTGCAGTAGCGTTCGTCCACGCCCTCAAATACAAAGCCTTCGGAACGCTCCTCAAAGCTGAGCGTGGCATACACGCCCAGCGCCAGCCCGAAGCAGTCAAAGCCCGGACCGAGGTTGGCGGTGGTCGCCGGTACACGTACGGTGATCATGCCTTCATCGCCTCCGCCACATAAGCCTGCATCTCGGCAGGAGCGACCACATCCTTGAAGCGGACGGGACGCGTCAGCGCGGAGGACAGCGTCTCGGGCGCAGATGCCTTGCACACATCCTCCATGACCTTCAGCTGCTCCGCGGCATCCTCGGGAATGGGCAGTTCAAGCGCCGTCAGCACGGTGGAGGGGAATTTGAAGGGCGAGGCGGTGGACAGCACCACGCAGGGCACTTTGCCTTCCAGCTCTTCCGCGGCACGGTAAGCCACCGCGCTGTGCGGGTCGAGCAGATAGCCCTCTTCCTTCCACACGCGGGCAATGGTTTTGAGCGCTTCCTCATCGGTCACATACGCACCCTCAAACGCCGACCGCACCGCCTTGAAGGCTTCCTCGGGCAGCGTGTAGCGGCCGTCCTTTTTGAGCTGCGCCATCAGCTCAGCCGTCTTCGCGCCGTCACGCCCCAGCGCCAGATACACCAGACGCTCCAGATTGCTGGAGATGAGAATGTCCATCGAGGGCGACAGCGTCACATGGAAGGGACGGTTGCGGTCATAGCAGCCGCTGGCAAGGAAATCCGTCAGCACGTTGTTGCGGTTGGAAGCACACAGCAGACGGGCTACGGGCAGACCGGAGCAGCGGGCAAAATAACCCGCCAGAATATCGCCAAAGTTGCCGGTGGGCACGCAGAAATCCACGGGATCGCCCATATTGATCACGCTGTCCTCCACCAGCTTGAGATAGGAAGAATAATAATACACGATCTGCGGGGCAAGACGGCCGAAGTTGATGCTGTTGGCGCTGGACAGCGATACGCCGTCATTCTGCTCCATCTCGGCAAAGATCTGCTTGACGCCGCTCTGCGCATCGTCAAAGTTGCCCTTCACGGCGCACACATGCAGGTTATCGCCCTTCATGGCGGTCATCTGCGCACGCTGGATGGGGCTGATGCCCTCGTTGGGATAGAACACCGTGATACCGATGCCCTCCACATCGCTGAAGCCCGTCAGCGCCGCGGAGCCCGTATCGCCGCTGGTGGCGGTCAGGATCATGATGCGGTTTTTGAAGCCCGTCTTTTTCATGGCGGTGCTCATCAGCCGCGGCAGCACAGACAGCGCCACATCCTTGAAGGCAGCGGTCGGTCCGTGGAAGAGTTCCAGCACCCAGTGCTTGCCCACTTTTTTGACGGGGGCGATGTCGGGCACATCAAACTTGCCGCTGTAGGCGGCGTCCACGCAGGCATCGATCTCCTCCGCCGTATAGCCCGGCAGATAGGCGGTCAGGATGGCCTTGGCCATGCCGATAAAGTCCAGCCCCTGCAGGCTTTCGGGCGTGATACGGGGCAGCGTTTCGGGAATATAAAGTCCGCCGTCCGGAG
Source organism: Clostridia bacterium (assembly GCA_024404275.1). Lineage (GTDB taxonomy): Bacteria > Bacillota > Clostridia > Christensenellales > Aristaeellaceae > SFMI01. The sequence goes on from JAKSQG010000084.1 coordinate 2,739, forward strand.
CGATACCGTTCAGGATGGCGTGGGGGGCGTCCACCTTGGGGGACGCGCCGCGGGTAGAAACAAAAAAGCTCATAGGGAATACCTCCGCTGAAATACAATAAACAAACTTGAAAAAGGAACCCCTATATGATACAATGTTTTCGAAATAAAAACAAGTGTTTTTATTTCAAAGACATTCGGAGGACATTTGTATGGTCATTGCAATACTTGGAATGGGCACCGTGGGCAGCGGCGTCAACGAGCTGGCTGCGCGTACGCCCAATCTCAAGGTAAAAAAAATATTGGAAAAACGCTTTACAGGACCGCAGATTACAGATAATATGGAGGACATCGTCTCGGATGAGGAAATCACCCTCGTTTGCGAAACGATGGGCGGTCTCCATCCCGCGTACGAGTTTGCCGTCCGCGTACTGGAGGCAAAAAAACACTTTGTCACCGCCAACAAGCTGCTCGTCGCCGAAAAGGGCGCAGAGCTTCGGGCGCTGGCTGAAAAGAACAACGTGGCCTTTTTGTACAGCGCAGCCTGCGGCGGCGGCATTCCCTACCTGCAGGCGCTGCGTCTGGCGCACGAGACCGATGAGGTCACCGCCCTGGGCGGCATCCTCAACGGCACCACCAATCTGATCCTTGACGCCATGCAGACCGACGGTCAGAGCTATGATGAAGCGCTGGCCGAAGCGCAGCGGCTCGGCTATGCCGAAAAAGACCCCTCCAGCGATGTGGATGGTCTGGATACCATGCGCAAGCTCATCCTCGCCTGCGCCGTGGGCTTTGATGCCGAGATCACCTCGGCGGATATTCCCACCGCCGGCATCCGCAATACCACTGTAGCAGATATTGCCTACGCCAAGAAGACCAACCGCGTGCTGCGCCTGTGCGCCTTTGCCGAAAAGAACGGCGATGCCCTCAGCGCTTATGTGGAGCCCACGCTGCTGCCTGCTTCGGCGCAGGAGGCTTCCATCATCAAAAACCTCAACTACGCCTGGTACGAGGGCTACGGCGCCGGTCATATGGGCTTTTCGGGACAGGGCGCGGGCAAGCTGCCCACCGCCTCCAACATCATCCGCGATGTTGCCTGCGTTGCCGCGGGGCAGCGCAGCATGACGCAGCCCGCCCTTGCGCCCCATGCCATCGATAACACCGCGGCGCGCCATCCCTATTATGTACGCATTCCCAAGGAAGCGGCCTTCCGCACCGAATGGATCGACAAAACCATCGCCACGGACGGCGAAACGTTGATTGAGACCGTGCCGCTCTCCCCCGCGGAGATGCATACTGCCATGAAAGCGATTCCCGGCGCCTTCTTTGCCGGCATCCGGAAAGGATAAACTATGCTGAAAGTTGCCAAGTTCGGCGGCTCCTCCCTGGCAGGCCCCGAGCAGTTCCGTCAGGTCAAAAAGATCATCGAGGCCGACCCCGCCCGCATGTGCGTGGTGGTGTCCGCCGCAGGCAAACGCTATAAAAAGGACAGCAAGGTGACCGACCTGCTGTACCTCACCCACGCGCACATCAGCTACGGCGTATCGCATGAGGATATCTTCTCCCTCATCGAGCAGCGCTATTACGAGATCCGCGATGTGCTGGGTCTCAAATACGATCTGGAATCCGAGTTCAAGCGTCTGCGCAGCGAGCTGACCAGCGATATTCCCGTGGACTATCTGGTCTCCCGCGGCGAATACCTGACCGCCCGATTGATGAGCGAATACCTCGGCTACGCCTTCATTGATGCCGCCGAGTGCATCGTGTTCTCCTATGACGGTCAGATCGACTATGAAAAGACCTATGCCGTCATTGCCGAAAAGGCGGCGCGCACGCCCCGCTTTGTCATGCCCGGCTTCTACGGTGCCATGCCCAACGGCGTCATCCGCGTCATGACCCGCGGCGGCAGCGACATTACCGGCGCCATCGTCGCAAACGCGCTCGATGCCGACCTGTACGAAAACTGGACCGATGTTTCCGGCATCCTGATGGCCGACCCCAAGGTGGTCTCCAACCCCAACGCCATTGAGTACATCACCTATCAGGAGCTGCGCGAGATGTCCTACATGGGCGCCTCCGTGCTGCATGAGGAATCCATCCTTCCCGTCAAGGAAAAGAACATTCCCCTCAACATCCGCAACACCCTGCGCCCCGAGGACAAGGGCACCATGATCCTTGAAAACATTCCCGAGGGCGTGGCATCCAACCGCATGATCACCGGCATCGCGGGCCGCAAGAGCTATTCCGTTATCACCATCTATCAGAAGCACATCTCCAACGATACGCGCATCATCCGCAAAACGCTGGAGATGCTGGAAAACTACCGCGTGGATGTGGAGCACATCACCCTCGGTGTGGACAGCTTCAACGTGGTCATTCCCACCTCGCAGGTGCGTGACCGCATTTACGACATCATTTCCGATATCAAAAGCCACGTCCATCCCGAATCCATCAAGATGGATGACAGCATTGCCCTCATCGCCTGCGTCGGCCGCGGCATGGCCAGCGTACCCGGCAGCTCGGCACGGCTCTTCGGCGCGCTGGGCGAAAACAACATCAACATCCGCATGATCGCGCAGGGCAGTGAGGAGATCAGCATCATCGTGGGTGTCGATAACCGCGACTTTGAAAGGACCATCCGTACCCTCTATGAGGGATTTATGAGTGAGGAGACTGAAAACAAATGAAAAAAGTTGCCGTTCTGGGCGCGACCGGTGCGGTCGGCCGTCAGATGATCCAGGTACTGGAAGAAAAGAATTTCCCCGTCAGCGAGCTGCGCCTGCTGGCCAGCGCCCGCAGCGCGGGCAAGACCCTGACCTTCAAGGGCGAAAAGATCGTGATTGAAGAGGCCAAAGAGGATTCCTTCAAGGGCATGGACATCGTTCTGGGCGCTGTCAGCAACAAGATGTCCCAGTATTTTGCCCCGCACATCACCGGCGCCGGCGCCGTGTATGTGGACAACTCCTCCGCCTTCCGCATGGTGGATGATATTCCGCTGGTCGTGCCCGAGATCAACGCCGAGGACATCAAAAAGCATCACGGCATCATTGCCAACCCCAACTGCTCCACCATCATCACGCTGGTGGCGGTCAACGGCATCAACCGTGTCAGCCCCATCGAAAAGATGGTCGCCTGCACCTATCAGGCGGTCAGCGGCGCCGGCAACGGCGGCATGACCGAGCTGGACGATCAGATCCGTGCCAGCGTGGAAGGCCGTGAGATCGTGCACAGCACCTTCCCCATGCAGATTCTTTCCAACGTCATCCCCTGCATCGGCTCCTTCAACGATAACGGCTACACCACCGAGGAGATGAAGATGCAGAACGAAGGCCGCAAGATCATGCACCTGCCGAACCTGCAGGTGTGCTGCACCTGCGTGCGTGTGCCCGTCATGCGTTCCCATTCCATTTCCGTGCAGCTGGTCACCCGCGATCCCATCAGCGTTGAAGCAGCCCGCGAAGCCATCAAGGCGGCGCCCGGCACCGTGCTGGTGGAGGACCTGAACGGCCGTCCCTACCCCACCCCGCTCGACACCAGCGATCAGGACCTCGTCTATGTCGGCCGTGTGCGCCGCGACCTGATCAGCGGCGAAAACGGTCTGGTGCTGTGGTGCTGCGGCGATCAGATCCGCAAGGGCGCCGCGACCAACGCCGTGCAGATCGCCGAAATGCTGGACTGAGAAAAATTTCTTCCAAAAAACGCTTTCAATCACAAAAGCAGGCTTTCCTCCGAAAGCCTGCTTTTTTTGTGTTAAAACCCGATTACTTCTTTCTTTCCGGCACATTTGCAAAGCCGGGAATACCGCTGCGTCCGCCGCGGGCGGCATTGATTTTACGGTCACGATCGGCATGATAGTGCAGCAGTTGCTGCATCATCCGCATCACAACAGGGGCATATTCGGGCCGGTCGGACAGGTCGTGCTCCTCGTCGGGGTCCTCGGTCAGGTGGAACAGCTGCTGACGGAGGGAGTTATGGTACACGATCAGCTTCCATTCCCGGTCGCGGATCATGGTGACCATGGCGGATTCCGGCCATGTGGTGATATCAAATTTGCCGCACTCATTGTACTCGGTGACCACAAAGGGGCGTTTCTCCTCCCCGTTCAGCGGAATGCTTTCGGGGCGGAGCGCGATATCGCCGCCGGCGGCCTTGTACATGGTGTTGAACAGATCATGCAGTGCCACGGGATCGTCCAGGCGGCGTCCTTCCGTCTGTCCCGGATATTTGACAATGAGCGGCACATTGATGCCGTCCTCATACATCACAGCGCCCTTGGCAAACAGGTCATGATCGCCTGCCATATCGCCGTGATCGGCGGTGTAGATGATCAGCGTGTTGTCATAAATGCCCTCTTCCTTCAGCGCGTCCAGAATCATCTGTACCTGACGGTCAATAAAGGAAATGCCGGCAAAATACCCGCGGCGAAGGGAACGGACCCCCTCGGGGCCGCTGACGGCACCAAGCTTTTCGGGCTTGTGCCCGGAGCGTTCCCATTGCAGCTCCATCGGAGCGGAAGCGATGTCACCGGGAATGGGTTCCTCATAGGCTTCCTCATGAAGCGCTTCCGCTGCTTCAGGGGGATAATGGTTATAGGGGTTATGAGGATCAAAATAGCCCGCCAGCAAAAAAAACGGCTTGGATTTGTCACGATGACGGATCAGCTCGGCAGACCGCTGCGAGACCCAGGTAGTAAAATGGGTCTCTGCGGAACGGTAAGTCCTTTTGCGTCCCTCCCGCAGCAGGGCGGCATATTCATCGGGATAATTCGCCTTGAGCCAGTGCGCATAGGCATTATAGGGGCTCTCCAGATAAATGGAAGGCTCATGGGCCATTTCATAAATGTCGAAGCCATCGCCCGGATTGCGCTCATAGGCTTCAAACTCCGTGCTGCTGACATGCAGCTTGCCCACAATGGCAGTCTGGTACCCCAAATCCTTCAAATAGGAAGGCAGCAGCCGTTCATTCTTGGGCAGAATGTCAAACAGGTTGAACACGCCGTGCCCCGTCATGGTTTTGCCTGTCAGAATGCTGGCACGGCTGGGCGTACAGATGGGAGCATCACAGTAGCAATGCTCATAGACGGTGGCGCCGCCGGCCAACCGATCCAGATTAGGAGTGGAAGGGTAACGGCAGCCGTAAACACCGAGCGAATCCCGGCGCTGCTG
>JAKSQG010000085.1 GCA_024404275.1 Clostridia bacterium
TGGACAGCGACCTGCTGACCGTGATGCAGGCGGTGACGGAAGGAACACTGAACGAGACCGAAGTACGCATCAAGGATGGCAACGCCTGCTGTGTGATCATGGCCTCCGAAGGCTATCCCGTTTCCTACAAGAAGGGCTTTGAGATCACCATTCCCGAAGAGGAAAAAGCCTGTGTTTATGTGGCGGGCGCCAAACTGGATAACAACAAACTGCTGACAAGCGGCGGACGCGTACTGGGTGTGACCAAGGTGCGCTCCACGCTGCCGGAAGCCATTGCCGCTGCCTATGAAGCGGTGGATAAAATCAACTTTGAAAACGCGTTCTACCGTCACGATATCGGTCAGCGTGCGCTGAAGGCGAAGGAGATCAACTGATGGTATACAGAATTTTTGTGGAAAAGAAGCCCGGTCTGGCGCAGGAAGCGGCCTCCCTGCTGGCGGATGCCCGCACGCTGCTGGGCATTGAAGGGCTGGAAGAGATCCGTGTTCTGAACCGCTATGACGCCGAGAACATCACCCCCGAGCTGTTTGAACAGGCGAAGGGCACGGTGTTTTCCGAGCCGCAGCTGGATGATGTCAGTGACAGCATCGACACGACCGGCTATACCTGCTTTGCCGTAGAATATCTGCCCGGTCAGTTTGACCAGCGGGCTGATTCCGCGGCGCAGTGCATTCAGATCATCAGCTGTGCCGAGCGTCCGCTGATCCGCACCGCCAAGGTGTATCTGCTGAGGGGTAGCATCAGCGATGAAGCGCTGACGCAAATTAAGAAGTACGTCATCAACCCCGTGGAAGCCCGTGAAGCTTCCATGGAAAAGCCTGAGACCCTCAAGATCGTGTATGAGCTTCCCACCACCGTCAAAACGCTGGAGGGCTTTACCAAGCTGGAAAGCGCGGAGCTGGCGGATTTTGTCAAGCAGTACGGTCTGGCGATGGATCTGGATGACCTGACCTTCTGCCGTGATTATTTCCGCAGCGAGCATCGCGATCCCACCATCACCGAGATCCGCATGATCGATACCTACTGGTCCGATCACTGCCGTCATACCACCTTCCTGACCGTCATTGACAATGTCAAGTTTGAGGATGCGCTGCTGCAGAAGACCTATGAGGAGTATCTGGCGGTGCGCCGTGATCTGGGACGCACCAAACCCATCTGCCTGATGGACCTGGCCACCATTGCCGTCAGAGCCCTCAAAAAGCAGGGCAAGCTGGATAAGCTGGATGAGAGTGAGGAGATCAACGCCTGCACCGTCAAGATCCAGGTGGAGGCGGACGGCGAAAAGGAAGACTGGCTGCTGCTGTTCAAAAATGAAACGCACAACCATCCCACCGAGATCGAGCCCTTCGGCGGCGCTGCGACTTGTATCGGCGGTGCCATCCGCGACCCGCTGAGCGGCCGTGCCTATGTATACGGCGCCATGCGCGTGACGGGTGCTGCCGACCCGCTCAAGCCCATCAATGAGACCATTCCCGGCAAGCTGCCGCAGCGCAAGATCGTAACGACCGCGGCGGCAGGCTATTCCTCCTACGGCAATCAGATCGGTCTGGCGACCGGCATTGTGGATGAGATCTACCATCCCGGCTATGCCGCCAAGCGTATGGAGATCGGTGCGGTCATTGCCGCGGCGCCCCAAAAGAATGTGCGCCGTGAGGTGCCCGCTCCCGGCGATGTGGTCATTCTGCTGGGCGGCTCCACTGGCCGTGACGGCTGCGGCGGTGCCACCGGCTCTTCCAAATCCCACACCGCGACCTCGTTGGAGACCTGCGGCGCCGAGGTGCAGAAGGGCAACGCTCCCGAGGAAAGAAAGCTGCAGAGACTGTTCCGCACCCCCGAAGCCTGCCGCATGATCAAGCGCTGCAACGACTTTGGTGCCGGCGGCGTTTCGGTCGCCATCGGTGAGCTGGCGGATGGTCTGGTCATTGACCTGAACGCCGTGCCCCGCAAGTATGACGGCCTGGATGGCACAGAACTGGCCATCAGTGATAGCCAGGAGCGTATGGCGGTCGTTGTTGAAAAAGAGAATGTCGAAGCCTTCCTTGAGCTTGCGAACAGGGAAAACCTGCAGGCCTGCCCCGTGGCCGTGGTGCAGGCGGAGCCCCGTCTGGTGATGAACTGGAACGGTCGCCGTATCGTTGATCTGAGCCGCGACTTTTTGAACAGCAACGGTGCGGACAAGCACATCTGTGTGGAGCCCGCCGTGCCCGAAATGGCTCAGAAGAAGGAAGACCGTCCCTTTGCCGAAGCCTACAAGGCACTGGCGGAGGACCTCAATATCTGCTCCAAACGTGGTCTTTCCGAACGCTTTGACTCCACCATCGGCGCGGGCAGCGTCATGATGCCCTTTGGCGGCAAAAATCAGCTGACTCCCGTGCAGGCCATGGTGCAGAAGATCTCCATGGAAAAGAAGCACACGGAAGACTGCTCCCTGATGGCGTTTGGTTACAACCCCTTCATTGCCGAAAAGAGCCCTTATCACGGCGCCTATCTGGCGGTGGTGGAATCGGTCAGCAAGTTGATCGCCTCCGGTGCCGATTTCAAGGATGTATATCTGACCTTCCAGGAGTATTTTGCCCATCCGGGTCGTGACGGCAAGCGCTGGGGACAGCCGCTGGCTGCGCTGCTGGGTGCCTTCAAGGCGCAGATGGAGCTGGGCATCGGCGCCATCGGCGGCAAGGACTCCATGAGCGGTACCTTTGAAAAGCTGGATGTACCGCCCACGCTGGTCTCCTTTGCGGTGACCACCTCTGTGACCGGCCGCATCGTGCCCAATGAGTTCACACAGGCGGGACACAAGCTGGTACTGGTGAAGCCCGAATACGACGAAAACGGTCTGCCTGTGACCGAAAGCCTGCTGAAGCTGTATGATACCGTGGCGGCGCTGCTGAAGGAAAAGAAGGCGGTTGCCTGTTACACACCCGGCATGGGCGGTGTGGCCGAAGCGGTGATGAAGATGAGCTTCGGCAACGGCATTGGCTGCCGCTTTGACGACAGCATGACGGTCGAAAAGCTCTTCGGCTGGCAGTATGGCGCGTTCCTGCTGGAAATGGCGGAGGATACTGCCATCGGCGAAACGGTGGGCGTGCTGACCGAAGAAAAAACGCTGACACACCATGGCGAGACCATCGACCTGTGCGAGCTGCTGGGCGTGTATGAAGATAAGCTGGAAAGCGTGTACAGCTGCAACATCGAAAACAGCGGCAAGAAGCCCGAAACGCTGAGCTACAAGGTGGAAAACTGGCCCGCTCCCGCAATCAAAACGGCACGCCCCAAGGTGCTGATCCCCGTCTTCCCGGGCACCAACTGCGAGTTTGACAGCGCCCGTGCCGTGCGGGACGCCGGTGCCGAGCCCGAAATCTTTGTCATCAACAACCTGACCGCTGAAGGTGTGACCCGCAGCACCGAGCGCTTTGCCGCCCTGCTCAAGGAAAGCCAGATGGTGTTCATTCCCGGCGGCTTCTCCGGCGGTGACGAACCGGACGGCAGCGGCAAGTTTATCACGGCTTTCTTCCGCAACGAGGCCATCAAGGAGCGTGTGACCGAGCTGCTGGAGCGCCGCGACGGTCTGGTGTGCGGTATCTGCAACGGCTTCCAGGCGCTGGTCAAGCTGGGTCTGGTGCCCTTCGGCCGTATCATTGAGACCGATGAGAGCTGCCCCACGCTGACCTTCAACACCATCGGCCGCCATCAGAGCCGCATCGTGCGCACCCGCGTGGTGAGCAACAAGTCTCCCTGGCTGAGCCTGACGCAGCCCGGTGACATCTTCAATGTGCCCATCAGCCACGGCGAGGGCCGCTTCCTGGCGGATGAGGCCACCTGCAAGCGCCTGATGGAGAACGGTCAAATCGCCACCCAGTATGTGGATCTGAACGGTGAGGCTACAAACGATGTGCACTTCAACCCCAATGACAGCATGTGGGCCATTGAGGGCATCACCTCGCCCGATGGCCGTGTCTTTGGTAAGATGGGTCACAGCGAGCGCATCGGCTCCAACCTGTACAAGAATGTGCCCGGCAACTATGACATCCGCATGTTTGAAGCAGCGGTTAAGTATTTCAAGGGCTGATCAATGGATTCCTACCCCCGCGGGCGCAATGCCTGCGGGGGTTTTTGTTGCCAAGGGAAAAGGTTTGTGATACAATGCAATTTGTATAACTATCTTTGAAGCTTTTTTCGGAGGCAATGAATGCGTATTGTGGTTGTGGGCTGCGGCAAGGTGGGAAGCACCATTGCCGAGCATCTGTCCGGTGAAGGGCATGACGTCATCGTGGTGGATAATGATGACGCGGCGCTGCAGCGGTGTGAGGATACGCTGGATGTATTGTGCATCCGCGGCAACGGCGCAAACGCCAAAACGTTAATTGATGCGGGCGTGGACAAGGCGGATATCATTATCGCCGCCACCGCCAGCGATGAGATCAATATGCTGTGCTGCCTGATCGCCAAGCGGCTGGGCGCGGATTATGCCATGGCGCGCATCCGCACGCCGGAGTACAACGACAGCCTGACCCTGTGGCAGCATGATGTGGGCATCGATCAGCCCATCAATCCTGAGCGCGCCACGGCGCTGGAGATCAGCCGTCTGCTGCGCTTCCCCTTCACGGGCAATGTCGAATCCTTTGCCAAGGGACGCGTGGAGATGGTGGAATTCCGTGCACAGGCCAATGACATGATGATCGGTCTGCCCCTCAAGGATTTGGCGCATCATCTGCACGGCATTCCGCGCGTGTTGTACGCTGCGGTGGAGCGGGACGGCAATGTGGTGATTCCCAACGGTGACTTTGTCATCCGTGCGGGGGATAAGGTGTATGTGGTGGCCGACATGGTGACCATCACCTCCTATTTCCGCTTCCTGGGTCGCAACGCGTTGAAAGTCAAGAACGTGATGATGCTGGGCGGCAGCCGCATCAGCTATTATCTGGCCAAGATGCTCATTCCCATGGGCATCCATGTGACCATCATCGAGATCAACGAGAAGGCTGCCACCGCGCTGAGCGAAATGCTGCCCGAGGCCAACATTATTCTGGGCGACGGCACCGACCGCGAATTGCTCGAGCAGGAGGGACTCCAGGGCATGGATGCCTTTGTGGCGCTGTGCGACCGCGATGAGGAGAACCTGATGACCGGCATGTTCGCTTCCCGTCAGGGCGTGCCCAAGGTGGTGGTTAAAAACAACCGTGTGACCTATAACGAGTTTTTGACCGCTATGGATCTGGACAGCGTGCTGAGCCCCAAATCCATTACCTGCGCCAATATCCTGCGCTATGTGCGTGCCCGTGTGAACGGTCAGGGCACCAAGGTAGAAAAGCTGATCCGCCTCGTGAACGGCAAAGCCGAAGCCCTCGAGTTTATTGCCCGAGAGGGCGACGCCTATGTGGGTGTGCCGCTGCGCGACCTGACCACCCGCAAAAACACGCTGGTGGCGGTCATCGTGCATCAGGGGCACGTGATTGTGCCCTTCGGTGATGACCATATCGAAGCGGGAGACAACGTCATTATTCTGGCCTGCGAGAGCGGCATCGGCGATCTGAACGAGGTGCTGTACAGATGAACTGGCGTCTGGTGTTGAGAATGCTGGGCACGATCGTACTGATCGAAGCGGCGACGATGGTGCCCTCCTGGATCATTGCGCTCATCTACGGCGATGCCGGCGATGCGCGGGCGCTGCTGATCTCCATTGGTCTGATGCTGATCTTTGCTCTACCGCTGCGTTTTTTGATGCGCCCGAAGGAACGCAATATGCGTGCCCGGGATGGCTTTCTGGTGGTATCCCTCAGCTGGATCGTAATGAGCCTTTTCGGGGCGCTTCCCTTCTGGATCGGCGGTCTGTTTCACAGCTATGTGGACGCGCTGTTTGAGGCGGTTTCCGGCTTTACCACGACCGGTGCCAGCGTGCTGACCGATTTTGAAAACACGCCGCATGGATTGATGTTCTGGCGCAGCTTTACCCACTGGGTGGGCGGCATGGGTGTACTGGTGCTTACACTGGCGCTGCTGCCGCGGCTGACGGGGCGTACCTCCCATCTGGTCAAGGCGGAAAGCCCGGGACCGAGCCTGTCCAAGGTGGTGCCCAAGATGGGGCAGAGTGCCAAGATCATGTACCTGATCTACGCGCTGCTGACGATGATTCAGTTTTTGCTGTTGATGTTGGCGGGCATGAACCCCTATGACGCGGGCATCCATGCGATGGGCACCGCCGGTACCGGCGGCTTCAGCAATTACGGCGCCAGCGTGGGCGCGTTCAATTCCGTGGCGGTTGATTGGATCATAACGGTATTTATGGTATTGTTCGGCGTCAATTTTGCGCTGTTTTACCGGGCGTTGACCGGTCAATGGCGGGAGGCGCTCAAGAGCGAGGAGCTGCACTGGTATTTGTCCCTGCTGGGCATTTCGGTGGCAGCGGTGACGCTGATCATTCTGCCGCTGTACGGCAATTTCTTTACGGCACTGCGTTACGGCAGCTTCCAGGTGGCGACGATCGTTTCCACTACGGGCTATGCTACGACGGACTTTAGCCTGTGGCCGCAGGCGGCAAAGGGGATTCTGCTGTGCCTGATGTTTGTGGGCTCCTGCGCCGGGTCGACCGCGGGCGGACTCAAGATAGTGCGTGTGGCGCTGCTGTTCAAATCTGCCAAGCGTGAGGTGATGCGCAGCTTTCAGCCCCGTAAGGTCAAGGTAGTGCGTTTTGAGGGGAAGGGCTGTGACGAAAGCCTGCTTTCCCAGACAATGGTGTTTTTTGTCATCTACATCCTGCTGATGCTGCTGGGCACGCTGCTGCTTTCTTTCGGTGGAAAGTTTGACAACGAGACCAATCTGACGGCTGCGTTGAGCTGCATCAGCAATGTGGGTCCCGGCTTTGGCGTGGTAGGACCGGCCGGCAACTATGCGGGCTACGGCGCCTTTGAAAAGATCGTGCTGTGTGTTCTGATGCTGGCAGGACGACTGGAACTGTTCCCGATGCTGGCACTGTTCCATCCGGAAATCTGGCGGAAGGCGTAAGCAGTCAACCATCGGAAGGACGGCCGGAAAACGGATGAAAACGCCGAAATTGTAATTGATAAGAAGGCACGGCTGTGCTATAATAATCGGTGCGTTACAGGCACTTTTCAGACACGAAAGTGTATTTTTCGGGCAAATGTCGTTTCGCGGAAGCGGGCGCAATGCTATGATGAGGTGTATGAACGCGGAAAGGGTGAGCGTGTATGCCGCCGAGAAATGAGTATCGAAGACCGCCGCGCGGAAAGAAAGGCGGATGGATTGCCCTGGGCATCCTGAGCCTGATCTACAGCGAGTCATTTCCGCTGTTCCGTCTGGCGGATTATCTGGTATTGGGCGGGCTGGGGTACCTGACGGTCAAGGCCGTGCGTGCCATTGCCCGCAAGATGCATGAAAAAGAGGACGAAGCCGCCGAAAAGGCCGAGTTGGAGCGCCTCAGAGCCGAAAAGGCGGAGCGGGAAGCCCGGGAAAAGCGGGAACAGGAGCGCAAGGCAGAAGAAGCCCGCAAGGCAGCCGAACGCGCCCGCAGCATGACCGGCAAGCCCGAGGTGGATGCCATGATCCTGCGCGGACAGCAACTGCTGCAGCAGATCCGTTCCGAAAACGCGCGTCTGCCGGAGCCGGAGATCACTGCCCAGATCGACGCTATCGAAAGCGTTGCCAATCAGATCTTCAAGGCTGTGCTCGAACAGCCGGACAAGGCCAATCAGATTCGCCGCTTCATGGATTACTACTTGCCCACCACGCTCAAAATGCTGGTGGCATACCGCCGCATGGAGGAGAACCGGGTCACCGGTGAAAACGCGAATGATGCCCGCAGG
>JAKSQG010000086.1 GCA_024404275.1 Clostridia bacterium
CTTGATCTTGAGGCGCTTTTTGAGGGAGTACACCACCGCGGCATACATGATCTTCATCACAAGGGAATCCCGGGACATTTCTTCCACGGTGTTTTCCATGGTGTAGCTGCCTTTTTTTGCGGCGGGGGCAGGGGTATAGGCGTGCCCGAGCAGGCATTCCCACTCGGTCTGGGAGGGCTTTTTGCCGCAGTTTTCATAGAAACTGCCCTTCTGCCAGTTGGGGATGGCAAGCGTTTCGCCCTGTACGGGAAGGACGGCGGACAAAGGACCGATACAGATTTCATAATCGCCTGCAGGCACCTTCCAGCCGTTGTCATATACCGCAAAGCTGCGGTCATTCAGCGCGAAGGTGACGGTCTTTTCCTCGCCAACCTTGAGGAAGATCTTTTCAAAACCCTTCAGCTCCCTGATTGGACGGTACAGACCGTTCTGCGGCGCTTTGACATACAGCATGACCACCTCGCTGCCGTCCCGCGTGCCGGTGTTTTTGACGGTCACATGTGCCGTGTCTTCTATGACGGTCAGGTTTGAGTAGGCAAACGTGGTGTAGGACAGTCCGTGACCGAAAGCCCAGCGGGGCTGAGTGCCCGCTTTATCATAGTAGCGGTAGCCCATGTAGAGCCCCTCTTCGTACAGGGCATCCTTGAGACCGAAGATCTCGGAGGAGGGGACATCGCCGTATTCATACGGCCAGCTTTCCGCCAAACGTCCGCAGGGGACGGCATCGCCGTAGAGCAGCTTTTTGATGGCGCCTGCGCCCGCCTGACCGGGAAGACCGACATACAGAATACTTTTGACTTTGTCCGCCCACGGGCATTCCACCGCGCTGCCGCACAGCAGCACGACCACGGTATTGGGGTTGGCAGCGGCGGCTTCCGTGATCATTTGGATATGACCTTCGGGCATGTGCATGTCCTTGCGGTCGAAGCCTTCGGACTCGTAGCTGTCGGGCAGACCCGCAAAGACGATGACCGTCTCTGCTTCTGCGGAGGACTTGCGTACAGCGGCAAGCAGTTCGGGTGTGGTATCGCCCTTTTCGTCACAGCCAGGGGCATAAGTGCAGCCTTCGAAGAGCTCAAGCGGCTGCGACAGCGCAATGGGATTGATGTGAGAGGAACCTGCGCCCTGATAACGGATGTTTTCTGCCATGTAGCCGACGATGGCGACCTTGCTTTCCTTTTTCAGAGGCAGCAGGGCATCATCGTTTTTGAGCAGCACAGCGCCGGAGAGCGCCGCTTCCTCGGCTAAGGCGTTGTGGGCATCATAGTCACAGTCTTCGCCCGTCATGGCTTTTGTTTTTTCAAAGACCAGCTTCAGAACACGTGCGGCGCAGCGGTCGATATCTTCTTCGGAGAGGATGCCTTCCCTGACCGCCTGCAGGCATTCCTGTTCCATGTAGGCGGAGCCGCCGGGCATGTTCAGATCGCAGCCCGCACGGAAGCCCGCCATGCGGTCATTCATGGCGCCCCAATCGGTCACGACAACGCCTTCAAAGCCCCATTCATCGCGGAGGATATCGGTCAGCAGCTTTTTGTTGTCGCTCAGGTGCACGCCATTGAGCTTGGGGTAGGAGCACATCAGGGTGGAGGGTTTTCCCTGCTTGACCGCTTCCTCAAAGGCAGGCAGATAGATCTCGCGCAGCGTGCGCTCATCCATGATGCCATCCGAAACTAAACGAGCGGTCTATTGGGAGTTGCAGGCAAAGTGTTTGAGCGAAGTGCCCACGCCCTTGCTTTCGACGCCGCGTACAAAGGCGGCTGCCAGCTTGCCGGCCAGATAGGGATCCTCGCTGAAGTATTCAAAATTGCGTCCGCACAGCGGATTGCGCTTGATGTTGACGCCGGGTCCAAGCACCATGCCGACTTTCTGATTCCGTGCTTCCTCACCGATGGCGGCGCCGATGCGCTCCAGAAGGGACACATCCCAGCTGCTGGCGGTGGTGACCGCCGGGGGGAAGCAGGTGGACGGACGGGATTTGTTGATGCCCAGTATATCCGTTACCTCCTCCTGCTTGCGCAGACCGTGCGGTCCGTCGCACATGAAAAGCGCGGGGATACCCAAAGAGGGCATTTCCTTGGTGGTCCAGAAATCGGCACCGGAGCAAAGGGCGATCTTTTGTTCCAGGGTCATTTTGCTCAGAATATCCTGTATATTCATTTTCGTCTCCGTTTTTATGCGCCGTTGCCAAAGCGGAAGCATGCCGCTCTGTGTGGATGGCGTTATGTTTTTGATGGGGTTATTACTATTCTATCACATGTGCCGCTTTTGCGCTACACAAAATGCGGCTGAAATAATCGGGTGAGGATTGATTTGTACGTCCTGGGAGAAACAGAAAAATATGTCATCATCCCAATTCGGGATTGTCCTTTTTTAAAATAAAAAAAGAGATATTATTTATAAAAAACAACAGAAAAACATCTTAAGAGGGGGTAAAGGTGTATAATAAATAGTATTTATGTAATTTGCCAAAGGATGGCCGCAAACTTGTAATATGTCACTTCCACCGGAAGTGCGCAGAGGCAAAAAACGCGGCGGGACAATGACGTGAAACTTCCAAATCGAAAAGAAAGGTCATTCACAAAGATGCGTAAATGGGCTGTAGCGATTCTGATGATCCTTGCTGTGTGTATCACGATCCTGCCGGTGCAGATGTGCGCCCTGGCGGAAGGCACCAGCTACGATGTCAGCGGCAATCCCGCTGCCTACAATCTGCAGGCGAGCCTGACCCTGAAGGTCGGCGATGAATATGTGCCGTCCTCGCAGGTGACCGATCCGGAACAGGATCAGCCCTTCAGGCTGTCGCTCAGCTGGAATCTGCCTACCGATGGTAACTTTACCACGGCGGATACGTTTGAGTACCGCATCACCGAGCAGATCCTGGCGCTGAACAACATTACCGACGGCGTCATCTACGGTGATGACCATGTTACGATTTACGGCACCTACACCGTGCGGAATAATGTGGTCACGGCGCAGTATAACGAAGCGCTGCTGGCCATGGCCAACAAGTACTCCGGCATCACAATCGAGGGCAAGGTCAATGTGAACGTGATCGATGATGGCAGCGAAGGCGAGTATCATGCGACCATTCCCGGCGCCAACGACTGGGAGATCCAGCTGCGCAACAGCAACGGTCTGCAAGTGGAAAAAACCAGCAGCACCCGTGCGGATAATGCCGCCCACAAGGTGTATCAGGATTATTCCATCACCGTTACCGCACTGGAAGACAACACCAACGTTTCCATCGTTGATAAGCTGTATTACCGTGAGCCCGGCGCTTCGGGAGCCAGCTGGTATGACATGAATGAGGGCACTATTGTGCTTTCCGCCCCGAGGGCTACGCTGAACGGCGCGCCTTATACACTGCCCGGCGCTCCCACAAGCTCTCGCAACTGGAAGGGCTCTAATCCTGCGTACAGTACGGTGATGAACATCAGCGGCATCACGCTCAACAAGGATGATGTGCTTATCATCACCTATACGGTGGAGCATCAGGAGTGCTTCTATTCCACAGACAATCCGTACCGGGATACCGAGCTGAAGAATACCGTTACGGTTGAGAGCAAGGAGACCAAGCCCGTTTCCGACTTTGAAGATATCACCCTGAAAAACAGCTGGGTCCGCAAGCACGGCAGGACCGAGGGCAGCAATGTGGTGTGGACCATTACCGTCAAGCTGGGCGAGTTTGGCAGCATTACGGTCAAGGACACGCCGGATAATCCGACCTCTGCCGCGACGGCGGATGACACCGTGGTCAAGGTGTACCGCAGCAGCGTGCAGAATAATTCCGCCGGGGCGACGCAGATCGGGGAGACCACTTTCGGTCAGCTCAAGAGCGGTTATACCGTGACCCGCAGTGCAGGCGATCCCGAATTTGTGGTTCTGGAGTTTGTAACGCCTGCCACGGAAGGCAGAGTGTACAGCAATGTTGCCTCTCTGGTAGCGCCTTCAAAATCGCATCAGCATCAACTTTCGTTTGGTCAGGTGTCGGCTACCATCGGCGTCAAGAGCCGCCTGTCTGTTGAGCCCCTGAAGCCCGACAGCGCTGTGAATGACGCGGACCATCACAAGTTCCTGATCAAATCCCTGCTGGATATGACTATCGGCACGGATGTGCTGTCGATGGGTGATGATTTCTTCTTTGTCGATCAGGCAGTCGAGCAGCAGGCGAACCGCCATAAGTTCCCTGACGTGCTGTCGGACTGCGTCAGCTCTGTGAAGCGTTATAACGATGAAAACGGCGAATGGGAGGATGCTTCCGGCGTATTTACCTGGTCCAAGTCCTCGGATCTGACGCTGGTGCCGGGAGCAAGCAAAAATCATGTGCCGTTCCTGGTGTTCCGCTTCAACGGCGAGCCCGTTCCCGGTCACTACAGCATCGTGGTGAACACCATTTACGAGATCAACAGCAACGCTTACTGGAGCGAGTCTTGGCTGAAAAACACGCTGTACTGGAAAAAGAGCGCTACTTCGTTTGGCACAAGCCAATGGACGGAGTATGCTTATCTTGGCAGTATTACAAAGAGCGCTCCCACCATCCACAATGATCAGGTAACGTGGAAGATTGCCGTGACCAGTCTGGATGTCAGAATTGCCGGCACCACCATGTGGAGTTATAAGGATGCCTCCTATATTGACGATACGCTGCCCCGCGGGCTGCGGTTCGTCGCCGCGGCGTGGAACAATCCCGCTCCCACCCCCGATGGCGAGGATGCCGTTACGCCCATCATCACCGCGGGCAGCAACGGCACCACAAAGCTGCGGTTTGAAGCAAAGCCCAATGCAAGCCTGTACATCCTGACTGAGTACGACGGCGACTATTCGCAGCTGACTGCGGCTCAGACCTATGAAAATGACGCCAAGCTGTACTTCACCGATGAAGAAGGACATACGCGCTACCTGACTTCCAGGATGCACAGCACGGCAACGGCAAAGATCGAAGCCCCTGTGGTTGCGGATAAGAAACAGACCTATACCGAGGATACTGCTCCCTACATTCATTATACGGTAACGATCAACAAGCCCGGCTTTGACCTGATTCCCGAAACGGAAGAAGACCAGACCTTCTATCTGGTGGATCACCTGGGTTCTGCCATTGTGTTTGATGAAAGAACGCTGCTGATCAACGGCAGCCCCATCTCAGCCTTCAGCGGTATGGAGTGCAGACCCATTGAGGACGGCTTCAGGATCGACGGACTGCAGGATGAGACGCCCTATGTGATCACCTACGATGCGATCATTGACAGAGCCGCGGGCAGCGATGTGACTGGCGCCGAAACTTCTAACGATATTGAACTGCCGGATATTGATATTCCCGGTCACAGCCGTACCCATACTGAGTACGAAGGCAAGGTGTTGTCTGCGCACGCGGTCGCCGGCGGTGAAACGGCCAGCTTCCGTATCCACAAAGAGGATGACCTGGGTGAACCTGTGCCCGGCGCTGAGTTTACCGTAAAGAGGTACAACCTGATTCCCACCAGGACCAATTATACCGAGGGTACCGTGATTGCCCCGCAGGGCAACGGTACCGTGGTGGGTACGCTGGAAGTCAATGAGATCGGTTATACGCAGCTCTTTGACATGGAGTATGGTTACATTTACGGCATCGCGGAAACCTTTGTTCCCGATGGATACATCGATGAAAGCGAAGGCACCGAGGTATTCTTTGTGCACAAGGCATGGGACTCTCCCGACAGCGGCTATGCTGACAGCCTGATTGTGATGAGTACCGATACCGTTGCATACAGGCATGAAGTGATCAATACCCGCATTCCCGAGGAAACGAGCATCATCCTGAGCGGCACAAAAACGCTGGAAAACTGGCCGACGGATGCGGCGAACCTGCCTGTGTTCAGCTTTGCGCTTCTTGAAAACGGCGTGCAGTTGGATACTGCGGAAGTGACCGGGCAGGGTGACTTTGCCTTTGCGGAGATCCCCTACGACGAGGAAGGCCTGCACACCTACACCGTGACGGAGACCGCGGGCAGTCAGGCGGGCATCACATATGATGATACCGTTTATACCGTGACGGTTACCGTTGAAAATGACGGACAGGGTCATCTGGCGGCTGTGCTTTCCGGCAGCACGACCGATGGCACAGGTCTGAACTTTACCAATGTTTATAAGGCGGGCGAACTGACCGTCAGTAAGACGGTATCAGGCAACACGATTGATCCCGATAAGGAGTTCAGCTTCACTGTGACGCTGGATGACGACACCATCAACGGCGAATACGGTGATTTCACGTTTGAAAACGGCGTGGCGACCGTGACCCTGAAGGACGGCGAAAGCGCTTTCGCGAACGACCTGCCCGCAGGCGTGGGCTATACCGTCACCGAAGGGGATTATGCCAACGACGGTTATGTGCTCTTGGGTGAAAACAACCTGAAGGGCACTATCGCCGAAGGTGTGACCGCGAAGGCGGAATTTGAAAACGAACACAACACGTATGGCAGCCTGACGGTGAGCAAGACGGTTGGCGGCAACGCGGGCGATACCAACAAGGCATTCGCCTTCACCGTAACGTTGGATGATGACAGCATCAACGGTGAATACGGCGATATGACCTTCACGAACGGTGTGGCTTCCTTTGAACTGAAGCATGGCGAAAGCGTGACAGCCGAAGGTCTGCCCAACGGGACCGGCTATACCGTGCAGGAATCTTCCGACTACTATCTATGGGGCACCGGCTACCTCACTTACATCAACGGCGCGGAAGAACATGGCTTGACTGCAGAGGGCACCATCGAGGGCGACACAACAAAGACCGAGGCTTATACCAACATCCAGGACTGGTCCGGTGGTTTGAGCATATTGAAATTCGTGGCAGGCAACGCTGCGGATCCGAACGATGAATTCACGTTCGAACTCAGCCTGTAGTGGAATGGTGAACCCTTCTACCATGAGGAATCGGGTTTCCGCAGCCCGGTGGAATTCACCATCCACGCCATTGATGATGGCAGCAATTCTTACGATATCGGAGGTGCTTTTGAACTGCCCTATGGCATGAAGTTTACCCTGAAGGAGACCGATGCCAAGGGGTATGGTCCCAGCTATTACAGTATCAATCCATCCGACTTGGCCAATATCCGGTGGCTGCCTTTCGACCCCGAAACGGGCATGACGGGCATGCTGGAGTTCACTCCGGAGAATGGTTACCATGTAAATGTGTTTATTCTCAACACAAAAAATGTGGGCAGCCTGACCGTCACCAAGACCGTAACGGGCAACGCGGCGGACCCCGATAAGGAGTTCAGCTTTACCGTGACGCTGGATGACGACACCATCAACGGCGAATACGGCGACATGACGTTTGAAAACGGCGTGGCGACCGTGACCCTGAAGGGTGGCGAAAGCGCCACCGCGAACGACCTGCCGGAAGGCGTTGGCTATACCGTCACCGAAGGGGATTACGCCAATGATGGCTATGTGCTGGTGGGCGAAAACAACCTGACGGGTACCATCACGGCAGACGAGATTGCGAAGGCGGAGTTTACCAACAAGCGTGATGCCTTCGGCGGGCTGACTGTCAGTAAGACGGTATCGGGCAACACGATTGATCCCGATAAGGAGTTCAGCTTCACCGTCACTTTGGATGACGACACCATCAACGGCGAATACGGCGACATGACCTTTGCGAACGGCGTTGCGACTGTTGAACTGAAGCACGGTG
>JAKSQG010000087.1 GCA_024404275.1 Clostridia bacterium
TTTTCCGGAGGTTGCCATGCCGCTGATTGCTTTGACGCCATGCTGGGATACCCAGAATGAACATCTTTATGTGCCCAATGATTATGTAACTGCCGTGCAGGCGGCGGGCGGCGCGCCTGTGGTATGCTCTTTTACAGATTCGCAGGAGATGGCCGATGAAATGATGGCGCATGCCGACGCGCTGCTGCTGACGGGCGGCGCTGATGTGGACCCGGCTGTATACCATGAGGAGATGCTGCCCATCTGCGGTGAGCTGGCGCCCATGCGTGACAAGCTGGAGCCGATGCTCATCCGCGCCGCGCTGAAGCACAACCGCCCCATTCTGGGCATTTGCCGCGGACTGCAGATCGTCAATGCCACACTGGGCGGCACGCTGTATCAGGATATTGCCGAACAGTACGGCAAGCAGGTGCTGCATCCCCGCAGTGACCGTCCCCGTGACGGCGTGCATAACATGAGCATTGCCGCCGGCTCCATGCTGGAAGCGGCGTACGGCTGCCGCGAGGTCATGGTCAACAGCCGCCATCATCAGGCCTGCAAGGTGCCCGCACCCTGTCTGAAGGTGGTGGGTATCGCCGAGGACGGCTTGGTCGAAGGCCTTGAAAGCACCTCCGGTACGCCCATCCTTTGCGTGCAGTGGCATCCCGAATCCATGCGGGCGGCCATCCCCGTGCACATGGCGGTGTTCAACTGGATCGTCCGTGAGGCTTCCCGATGAACCGTGTGGCCCTGATTGCCGATCTGCATGGCAATCTGCCCGCGTTGGAGGCATTGGAGCAGGACCTGAACCGCAGAGGGCTCAGGGAGATCTGGTGCCTCGGCGACATTGTGGGCAAGGGACCCTCCTCCCCCGAGACCTTTGACTGGGCGATGGCGCACTGCTCCGTCGTGCTGCGCGGCAACTGGGATGAAGGCATCGGAAGAAAGCTGTTCCCTGCCGATCAGTTCTATTATGATCAGCTGGGACCCGAACGCATGAAGAAACTGATCGAACTGCCGCAGGAGCATCACACCGTCATCGGCGGCAAACGGGTGCGCCTGCTGCACGGACGTCCCATCATGCCGTCCCTTGTCTCCGCTCACGATTCCATCGACAAGCTGATGTGGCTGTTCAGACCCGATTTTGACATCGTGGGCTATGCGGATATTCACCATCCCGAGCTGCGGCCTTTCCGCGACGGAAAGATCATTTTCAGCATTGGCAGTGTCGGCAATTCGCTGAGCTCGCTGCCCTGCGTGCAGTACAGCATACTGAGTTGGGAAGAAAACGGGGCGGCGGATATTACTTACTGCTTCGTGCCCTATGACAATGCCCGTGCTGTCCGCGATGCCGAAGCTGTTGAACTGCCCCGCAGGGACGCCTGGAGTCCGGACGTGAACACAGGGGTGTATGGACGAGCCAAAAAACAGTCATAAAAGCAAATGAAACGCCTTTCGCATGATGCGAAAGGCGTTTTTGTATTACTCCTGAGGAGTAGTGTTTTTCCTTTCCTTATTGATACGCTTTGCACGGCGCGCCTTGAACAACCGCACGATACCGTAACCGGCTCCGCCGAGAATGACCGCCCACGGCACTGCCGCCACGATGAAAATCACAAAGGCTTCCAGCATTTCACCCACTGCACCGAAGGAAGCGGCGACTGCCTCGCCGATGCGTTCAAAGAGCGAAGGCGTTTTTTCTTCCGTGCCGCTGTTGTCGGACAATTCACGCAGCGTGATGTAAACATAACTGTTCTGCACTTTACTGTCGTAGCCATTCAGCCGTCCCTGATAGGAATCGATCAGGTACTGCGTTTCGCTGACGGCTGCTTCCAGCTCGATCAGGTCAGCGATGTCCTGTGCCTGCGCCATCAGGGCGGTCAGCCGCTCCAGCTTGGCACGCTGGGTATTGAGGCGGGTCTGGATATCCTG
This sequence comes from Clostridia bacterium, assembly GCA_024404275.1. Taxonomy (GTDB): domain Bacteria; phylum Bacillota; class Clostridia; order Christensenellales; family Aristaeellaceae; genus SFMI01. Next base: position 1,912 of record JAKSQG010000087.1, read on the forward strand.
ATAGCTTTCGCTCACATCATCGCTGCTCTCGCTGTAGGAGGAGACCGTGCCGATCTTGCCGGCGCCGCTCAGAAAAGCATCCAGATTCTGGGAAGGTACACGCAGTGTCAGGCTGGTGCGGCGCATGGATTCCTTACCATCGCCGGAAACGCTGACCGATTCAAAATAGCCGCCGTTTTCCGCCATCAGCGCCCTGAGCGCTTCATAATCCGCGTCATACTGACGGGTCTTGATGGTCATGTTGACCGTGCGGATGATCTTGGCCGTCGAGGTGACCGGATCACCCGATGTCATCTGGACATCCTCCGCAACCTCAAACAACGTGGTGGGCGCGCTGTAGCCCGATGCAAGCCCCGAAAAGGCCATCGTGTCACTTGTCTCATAAGCGTTTCTGGAGTTGGTGGACGATTTACCCGCAGTGCCGCTCTTTCCGTTCTCATAGATTGCCGCAGTTCCCGCGACGACGATCACCGCCGCTGCCGCAATGCAAAGCCATCTGGTCAGTTTCTTCTTGTTCATGTCTGATTCCTCCGTAGTATCCTTTTGACCATACAACGAACCGAAAGCGGTGTTTATTGCACCTTTGACAGATTTTTCACACAAAAAAGCACAGCGGGATCGGATTCCTGCTGTGCTGTAAATACAGGTGTTCAGCGGCTTTTATGTGTTTTAATGCGTGCTTCGCCGCCCTGATCACTCGGCACATAGTACACGTGATCACGGACCTCATCGGGCAGATACTGCTGCTCCACCCAATGCCCGGGAAAATCATGCGGATACAGATAGCCCTTGCCGCTTTCCACCCTCTCCGCACCCGCGTAATGGGTATCGCGAAGCGGCACGGGGACATCGCCGGTTGCCTTCTGTGCATCCGCCATGGCGGCATCAATGGCACAGACAACGCTGTTGCTCTTGGGGCTTTCACAGACGGCGATGATCGCCTGAGCAATGGAGAGCCGTGCCTCGGGCATGCCCACCAGCTCCAGTGCTTCGCCCGCCGCCACCGCCTGCAGCATCGCCGCCGGATTGGCAAGACCCACATCCTCGCTGGCGTGGGCAATCACACGCCGCACGATCAACCGCGGATCGACCCCTGCATAAATCAGTCTGGCAAACCAGAACAGGGCGGCATCGCTGTCCGAGCCGCGAAGGCTTTTGCAAAAGGCCGACAGCATATCATAATACAGACTGTCATCACAGCGGATGACGGGCTTCTGGATGCTTTCCTCCGCCGTTTCAAGCGTGATGCGGATGCCGTTTCTGCCCGTGGGCGTGGTCAGTGCCGCCAGTTCGAGGGCATTGAGTGCCATACGGACATCGCCGTTGGAAACGTTGACAAAATGCTGCAGGGCATCTTCATCCAGCTGCACGTTCATTTCACCCAGTCCGCGTTCGGTATCCTTCAGGGCGGATAGCAGAATGGACCGCATGTTTTCCTGCGTCAGGGGACGGAAGGCAAACAGCCTGCAGCGGCTGACAATAGCGGGCGTCATGGCCACCATGGGGTTTTCGGTGGTGGAACCGATAAAGCGGATGATGCCTTCCTCGATGGCGGGCAGCACGCTGTCGGACTGCGCCTTGCTCCAACGGTGGCACTCATCCAGCAAAAGATACGTCGCCTGCCCGTACAGGGCACGTCTTTCCCTGGCTTCCTACAGCACCTTGCGCACATCCGCGACGCCGGAAGTAACGGCGTTGAGCCGTACAAAGGCCGAACGCGTCTGCGCGGCGATGACATGCGCCAACGTTGTCTTGCCGCAGCCGGGAGGCCCCCAGAAGATGCTGCTGGTCAGCCTGTCCGCCTCCACGGCGCGGCGAAGCAGTTTGCCCGGAGCCAGCAGGTGCTCCTGACCGAAAAACTCGTTCAGGTTGCGGGCACGCATACGCTCTGCCAAAGGAGTGTTTTTTTTGATGTTATCCTGTTCCAGTGCGTCCAGTAAACTCATGATTCATCCTCAACGGTCAAGTGCGCCACACAGCCGTTCTTGCCCCATGTCCACAGGTGGTTGCGGCTGCCGACAGCGCATTCCATATGCAGCATGGCAATGCCGTCATCCACCATGTGCCGCTTGGAATCATTGAGACGCAGGGTATGGTGACCGTAATTCATGTGCCAAGGCTGGGCGTTGACCGCAGAGGGGGCCACACGCACCGCCTCCGCCGCCTGATAAGCCCAGTTGGGCCACTGTTCGGGCGGTGTGCCGCACATACGCTGCAGCGGATGACGCTTGCGGATGGGCGCATCGGGGTTTTCAGGCACACCCACGGCAATGACGGCCACGATCTTTTCCCCCGCTTCGCACAGCGGTCTGACCTTTGCCTTTTTGTAGGTACCGGCCACCCAGCACGTCGCCAGACCCATGGCCGCGGCTTCCAGCACAAAGGCTTCACCGCTGATGCCTGCGTACAGCGCACCAAACGGATCGTTCTTTTTTCTCAGAACGACCGCGCATTTGCCGGTGCCGTCAATGCGTCCCACAAACGGCAGACCCGAGAAAAAGCCCTTGGGGCAATCCATCAGGGTGATGCGGGTGCCGGGCAAGGATACCGCCGCCGCTGTGATTGCCAGCGCAGCCACCTGATCCTCATCGGGAGAGGAAGCATAGGCACGGCAGCTGCAGCGGTGCTTCAAGGACTGCATCCAGCGCTCCCGCTGCTCCGGTGTGAAAAAACCGTTCAGCAGGCAGCTGTCATCATTCTTTGATCTCATAACCGTTCTCTTCCAAAATTTCCAGGGCTGTTCTGCGGGTCAGCAGCAGCTCTTCTTCTGTCACTTCTTCATCAAAATCGCGGTAAGCATCGCTCTTGAGCTTTTTGCCGGTCAGCGTCATGTACCACAGGCAGCCCAGCATATAGCGGGTACGGCCCTTGTTGGCATGGAAGCCGTCACGATAAACATCGGCACCGATGTGCGTGTACAGACGCGCCATGGCTTTGCCGGAGGGGATCACCAGATCAAAACGCTCTTCCGCCGCCGCTTTTTCGTAGCAGTTAATGACCGCGGGCAGCATCTCCTCGGGAGTCTCAAAGGGCGTCAGGCCAAAGCGGGTGCAGCCGTGGGCGAAGGTCCACGTCATGTTCAGCACCAGACGGGCGGGCGGGCACAGGCGCCTTACATAGGCGCACAATTCGTGCAGATAGGGCTGGTAGGTATCATATTCACCCGACTTGGGGCTGCACTGCTGCAGCACCACGGCATCCCATTCGTCCAGCAGCAGCCCCTGCTTGAGCGACACCTTGAGCATGGTGCTGATGCCGTTGATTTCATAATCATAGACCGCGGCTTCGGAGAGCATATTGCGGTAATGGCGGTACAGGCTGCAGCCGCCAATGTACAGATTGACGATGGTGATCTCATTTTTTTCGGCACGGCTGATGCCGTTCAGATACCGTGCGCTGTCTGTGCCGAAGCTGTTGCCGATGATCAGTACCTTCATTATAAATATACTTCCTTTCCGTTATCGTGTTGTATGCTGAATGCTGTATTGCAGCGTGGATTCGCTTTCGTTGTCTCTGATCCGCCGGGCCGCCACGAGCAGCCGGGTGTTGTCATCGCCCGTGCAGGTGACCAGTACCAGCAGTTGATCCCCGGCGGTGACCTCCACCGCCTGCGGATGCTCGGACAGGCTGCAGAGCTGACGTATGGCGCTTTCCCTGCGGGCGGTATTTGGGCTGTTCAGATCATAAATGTTCAGATATTTCAGGCTGCCGTTCAGCAGACTGATGGTGGACACGGCAAAGATGACGTACCGCCCATCCTCATAGAGGGTATTGCAGGTGACAAAGGGGTTCTGCCGGTAGAAGTTCAGCTGCCGATAGCGGTGCAGCCAACCAAACATGGCTTCGGTCTTCATGTTATGACCGAAAATGATCAGCGCGTCGGGACGCTTTTCCAGCAGACAGGATTCATCCAGAAAGAGTGCGCCGTTATCGTTGCGATGACCGAGATAATCACGGGTCAGATAGTAACTGTTGTTGCGCTGCACCACAGCCTGGTCCAGATGCCCTTCCACGCTCAGCCAGGCCACGATATCCTTGTTGGTCTTCTGAAGCTTTTTGAAGGTTTCTGAAACCTTGAGTGTGGGATTCCGGAGATACGCCGGGGCAGTGGTGGGCATGGGCGGCACGGCAGTCGCCTGCAGCCGGGGCTCTGCCTTTGTCGGCGCGGCAGTGGGCTGCGGCGAGGCAGCAGCGGCCTGCGGCTCTTCGGTGCTGTAATAGATGGCCTTCAACGCTTCCGCCTGACGGCGGCTTTGCGCCTGCCAGACAAAATAGCGGATCAGCAGAAAAGCGCTGACAATAGCAACAACCGCGAGCAGAAGCATAAAAATGCGCCGCAGCAGCTCCTTCGGTTGTTTTGAAGAAGGCGGCTGAGCCTGCGGTACCTCGGACACCCTGTACCCGTTCATGGTATAGCGGCCCGACCCGTATCGTTTTCTTCTTCCGCCCATCCTTTGCCCTGTGCCTTTCTGTCAGACATTCATTCTATAGTATACCACGCTTTTTTTTCTATGCAAACACTTTTCTCTTTCCGTTCAAATACAGCAAAAATACTTGACCGCAGACACAACATGACTATAATAAAAAAACAGACAAAGAAGTCCGTTTTCTTTGTTATATTTATTTTTTAACGGTATAGATGGAGGGATGACCGTGCATGACATCCATGCGCTGAGCGGGCACGCCGATGCCATCAACGAGCTTTTGGCCCGTTACGGTGTAAAATTCGGCATCTACAAAAACGGCGTATTCAAAGAACAGCTGTTCCCCTTTGACGCCATTCCCCGTGTCATTGAGGCAGAGGACTTTGCCGTTCTCGAAAAAGGTCTCAAGCAGCGTGTCACAGCGCTCAATGCCTTCATCGCCGATATCTACGGTGAAAAGAAGATCATTCGGGACAAAGTCGTTCCCGAAGAATTTGTTTTCGGCAGCCCGGGATACCTTTTGCAGTGTGAGGGTCTGAAACCTCCCAAGGGCATCTGGTCCCATATCAGCGGTATTGACCTGGTCCAGGCCAAGGACGGCAGCTGGTACATTTTGGAGGACAATCTTCGTGTGCCCTCCGGTGCCTCCTACCCCATGATTGCCCGTGAGCTCAGCCGCCGCGCCGCCCCCCGCACTTTCCAAAACATCGCCGTGGCCGAGAACCGCGATTATGCCGAATTGCTCAAAGCAACCATGGACAACGTCAATACCGGCGGCATCAACGTGATCCTGACGCCCGGCCGTTACAACGCCGCCTATTTTGAGCACAGCTATCTGGCGGAAAAGACCGGTGCCCGGCTGGCCAGCGGCAGCGAGCTGACAGTGGAGGACGGCCGCCTGTACTTTATCGGCTATACCGGCAAGAAGGAGCCTGTCGGCACGGTCTACCGCCGCATCAGCGATGACTTCCTCGATCCCATGAATTTCAGAGCCGATTCCCTGATCGGCATTCCGCATATTTTTGACGCTTTCCGTTCCGGCAATGTGGCGCTGATGAATGCCCCCGGCAACGGTGTGGCGGATGACAAGGGCATCTATTACTTCGTGCCCAAGATGATCCGCTATTATCTGAATGAAGAGCCCATCCTGCAAAATGCCCCCACCTATCTGCCCTTCTATGACGAGGACATGAAGT
>JAKSQG010000088.1 GCA_024404275.1 Clostridia bacterium
GTCAAGCAGGTGCGGCTCTATAAAGGCGAAAACCGCTTCGCCCTGACGGCGCTGCCGAGGAGTGCAGGAACACCGGAATTTTTTGTGACGCTGAACCCCGAAAAGGATACGATGTTCGAGAACAATGCTTACGGCGCGGTGACGGAGGTGACCTCGCAGCAGAAAATCCTGCTGGTGGAGGGGCAGAAGGGCAACTCCCGGGCGCTGCAGCAGCTGCTGGAGGAATACGAATGCGATACAACGGTCCTCGGGGCGGCGGAGGTGCCGACGGACATGGAAGCGTTATGCCGCTATAGCCTGCTGATCCTGCTGGATGTGGATGTGCTGGATTTGCCGCAGAAAGCGCCGACCCGCCTGCGGGAGTATGTGGAGAACTATGGACGCAGTCTGCTGGTGGCCGGCGGCGAACATACTTTTTTGTATGGAAACATGAAAGATACGGAGCTGGAAAGCATTCTGCCGGTCCGTATGGAGGTGAGCCGGAGCGAGAGCGCGGAGCCTGCGGTTCTGCTGTTTTTGCTGGATAATTCCGCCTCCATGGAGGGTACCCCGATCACCATGGCCAAGCGTGGCCTGATCAACGCGATCCAGTCGTTGAATGACAATGATTTTGCGGGCGTGATCGCTTTTTCCACGGAGTCTTCGGTGGTATCGCCTATCATTTCCATGGAAAGCCGTGATAAACTGATCAACTCGGTGGCACGTTTGGGCACGGTGATGGGCACACAGTACAGCCCGGCGCTGCTGGATGCCGAAAAACTGCTGGACCAATATGAAGGCAGCGGCAAAAAGCACATCATTCTGCTCAGCGACGGTAACCCGAGCGATACGGGGTATGAGGAAATCGTGGCGCGGCTGGCGGAAAAGGGCGTGACGCTTTCCACCATCGCGATGGGTGCGGACATTCACGACGACGTGATGGCCATGCTGGCGACGCTGGGCGGCGGAAAATTCTATCGTGTGGAAAGCTCCTATGATCTGCCGTCCATTGTGTTGACCGATACGGTGGCTTCCCAGACAGAGCACCTTGTCAAAGGCAGCGTGACGCCGGAAACGGTCAGCCCGCGCTATGGCCTTCCGGACAATCTGCCGCGGCTGGGCGGTTATGTCCGTACCGATGCCAAGGCAGGCGCGGAGGTGCTGCTGACGGTGGAAAAGGACTATCCTTTGTTTGCGCGGCAGAACTTTGGCTCCGGTCGCACGGCTTGCTTTACTGCCGACCTGAGCGGACAATGGAGCGGCGCGTGGTTTGAAGATGCCAATGCGCGTGCCACGCTGGTGCGCCTGATGGAGGAGCTTCAGCCCACGACTTATACGGCCACGGCACGGGAGATTCGTCTGGCGGTGGGCGGCAGCCGAAGCTTTTTGACGGCATAGGCGGCAGAAGGCGCAGTTTCGGCGAAGGCGGAGGTGACCGCTCCGGACGGTCGTGTCATGAACCAAGACCTTTTTATGAAGGAAGAATACTGGACGGCAGAGATTCCGACTCCCGAAACGGGAAGGTATGAAGTGCTGATCCGATATTATGACGCCGCGGGAACACAGCTGAAGACTTGCAGCACGGCGGAGTATGTATCCTATTCGAGGGAGTACGACGCCTTCCCCGATACGGTGGCGGCCAGGGAAAAGCTGCAGGAGATCTGCTCCATGACCGGCGGCATGATGACCACGGATGCGTCACTGCTTTCCGCTGTGGAAATGACGGGATTGCCTGTGGAACGTGATGTGAGGCCTTTGCTGGCGACGGCTGCGTTTTTCCTGCTGCTGATCGATCTTTTTGTGAGAAAGCTGCGGCCGAAGTTTTTGTACCGTTCCTGAACAAACTGTGTTATGATGTAACGGTATGGGAGGTATCGGCTATGAAACGGAAGCCTTACATCACCGAAGGACATCTGCTGCTGGAGCGAATCGGCTATCTTTTGCTGTTGGGCGCGTTTGCGGTTTGTGCGGAAACGGCGATCACAAGCGGCGGAAAAATTGCCACGCACTTTGACATCCATGGGACACCGGATGGATACGGTTCGCCGCTGGTGATGCTGATTTTGCCGCTGACGATGCTGCTCGTGAATGTCCTCATCAGTGTTCTCATCAGAAAACTGCCGCCGGAAAAAATGAATATGCCCTTTGAAATGAAGCCCGAAAATGCCGATGCGGTCATGACCGAGGTCAGCGGAATGCTGTTCTGGCTGGAAATTGAAATGGCGGCTTTCGCGTTGGCGGAAGTTCTGATGTGGTCGAATGGCAAAAGCAGTCTCTGGAATGCTTTACTGCTGATAGCGGCGCTGCTGCTGACGATTGTTTGGAGCACCGTCCGTATGGTCAAAGCGAATAAAAGAACAGAAAAGGACAGCAAACACCGTGTTTGATGGAAAAGTCGCCGTTGTGACCGGCGGAGCACATGGCATTGGGCTGGCGGTAGCACAGGAGTTCAAGCGGCTTGGCGCAACGGTATGCGTGATCGATATTGAAAAGGGAGACCATTACGAGGGCGATATCAGCCGCAAGGAAGTGCTGGAAGCCTTTGCCGCGGACGTGATTGAAAAGCATGGGCATGTGGACTATCTGGTGAACAACGCCAAACCTTTGATGAATGGCATTGGGACATGCAGCTGGGAGGAATTCCAGTATGCGCTGTCCGTTGGCGTGACGGCGCCGTTCTATCTGACAAAGCTGTTTATGCCGCATTTTGCCAAGGGCGCTGCCGTTGTCAACATTTCTTCCTCAAGAGACAGGATGAGTCAGCCGCAGACCGAAAGCTACACCGCTGCAAAAGGCGGCATCGCTGCACTGACGCACGCACTGGCAGTCAGTCTGGCGGGAAAGGTTCGGGTCAACTCGATCTCTCCGGGATGGATCGATACGGAATACACGGTCTATGAAGGACCCGATGCCGTGCAGCAGCCCGCGGGACGAGTCGGTCACCCGATGGATATTGCGCATATGGTGATGTTCCTCTGCTCGGAGAAGGCGGGCTTCATCACAGGCGAGAATATCTGCATCGACGGCGGCATGACAAAACAGATGATCTATCACAATGACTGCGGCTGGAAGCTGGAACAGGAATAAACAATAAATAAAAAGCCCCTGCACTGGATTTCAGCGCAGGGGCGTGTTTTATGAGGATGTATTACTCTGCCTGCAGGGTAAGGGTGGTGGTGGCATGGACCCCGCTCATGACGGCAAAGCTGGACATGAAGCCGGTGACTTCAAGCTCGCTGTCGGAGAGGACAATGCCCATGTAGGGGCAGCCTTCCACATTGGTGCCTTCGGCGCCGCTTTCATCGACGGACTTGACGCCTGTCAGGGTCATCTGGTCGCCGTTCAGCTCATAGGTGCCGTAGATGGTGGCGCAATTGTACACGGTGCCGCCCATATCAAACCAGACATCATATTTGTACTCGCCGTTCTCAAACACAGCGGTGATGTTGTAGGCAACGAGACCACGGGCGGATTCCTTTTCGTATACGCCGGTGTAGGTGCCTTCGGTGAACAGGGAGGCTTCTTCACTCCGCAGGGTGAGGGTAGTGGTGGCGTGGACACCGCTCATGACAGCAAAGCTGGACATGAAGCCGGTGACTTCAAGCTCGCTGTCGGAGAGGACAATGCCCATGTAGGGGCAGCCTTCCACATTGGTGCCTTCGGCGCCGCTTTCATCGACGGACTTGACGCCTGTCAGGGTCATCTGGTCGCCGTTCAGCTTATAGGTGCCGTAGATGGTGGCGCAGTTGTACACGGTGCCGCCCATATCGAACCAGACATCGTATTTATACTCGCCGTTTTCAAACACAGCGGTGATGTTGTAGGCAACAAGACCACGGGCGGATTCTTTCTCATATACGCCGGTATAGGTGCCCTCGGTGAAGACAGCGGTGTTCGAAGCGAGGACGCTCTGAACGGCTTCAAAAATGGCTTTCGCAGTGCAGGTGGCACTGGTTGCGGCATCGGGACTGAAGGTCATCTGCAGGATCTCGTCAGCGCCCTTGCCGGACAGCTGCTTGAGCAGACCGTTTTCACCGTCCACAGCGCGGCTGAAGAAGCGGGGGAACTTGTCGTCATTCTTGGCAATGCCGTTCACGGTGAAGCCGGCGGCTTCGATATTGTTGACGTGCTCATCGTCATCGAGGGTCACGGCTACGGTGATATCGTAGTCTTCCCAGCCGGCGTCGGTGGTATCGGTGACGTGGGCGACAGTTACCAGCTTGCCGGTGGTATCGACCGCCTGGACAGCGCCGGCAGCGGTGTACAGGGCGGAATCGTGATAGGTGGCAAGATAGTGCAGCGTCTCGCCGGTCTCGTTACCGTTTTCATCGGTCAGCACATAAGCCAGCAGTGCGGAGCCGTAGAAGATGGGGCTGACAAAACAGAGGCTGCCATCCTCGGTCACACAGAAAGCGGTGGTCTTGCCAATGCCCTTGGCGGTATCGGCAGTGTAGGTGACGGTGTAAATGCCAGTCGCTGCATCATATGCGATGGTGCCGGTGCCTTTTTCGGTCATGTTGTCGGCGGCAGTGGTGAGGGTGTGGAAGGTGCCCGCCTCGGCATTGATGACGATGTAGGCGGAATGACCGTGGCGCTGGATCTCTTTGCCGGTGGAGGTATCCACGCCGGTATCATCCAGCAGATAGGTGCCGGAGACCAGCTGCGGCACAGCCTCGGCGAAGACACAGACGCTCAGAGCTGTCAGCGTCATGCAAACTGCCAGCAGTACGGAAAGCACGCGGGTGAAGAGACTTTTGTGCATAAGTTTTTCCTCCTTTGATAATACATAGGTTAGATAAAACCTATGTATATAATAACACAATGATTTGTGGTTAACCATAACTAACGGTGTAAAAACAAAGGAAAAACATACTAAAGGGCATTTATCAATGAAAAGGCATCCGGCTTCGGACGGTTGTCAAACAGGAAAGAAATGGTTATAATAGGTATATATGACAGACTCTTCAGGAGGAGCAATATCCATGAAATTGATTCATATTGCCGATCTGCATCTGGGCAAACAGATGGGAGACAGACTGCTTCTGGAAGAACAGGAAGCGGTGCTGCAGCAGATTGTAAGCATTGCGGCGGATGAAAAAGCCGATGGTGTACTGATCGCGGGGGATGTTTATCAGCGTTCTGCTCCGCAGGCGGAAGCCATGACGGTGTTTGATCATTTTGTGTCGCAGCTGGTGGAGATGGGCAAAAAGGTGTTCATCATCAGCGGCAATCATGACTCGGCACAGCGCATCTCTTATTTTTCAGCGCTGGTCAGAAATGCCGGGGTGTATGTAACAGAGACGTTTGATGGCCACCTGCAGCATGTGGCGCTGGAGGACAGGGACGGTCCGCTGAACGTGTGGCTGATGCCGTTTTTGCGCCCGACGCAGGTGAAGCGCTTGCTGCCGGAAGCAAAGATCGTCACCTATCAGGATGCCGTGACGGCGGTGCTGGAAGCATCGGAGATCGATTATACCAAGCGCAATGTGCTTTTGTGTCATCAGTTTATCAGCGGCTGCGAAACAACCGGTGATGAAGAAAAGGCCGTCGGTGGTCTGGACCAGATCGACGGACGGGTGCTGGAGGGATTTGATTATGTGGCGCTCGGGCATATCCATGGGCCGCAGAAAGTGCTGCGGGATACGATGCGCTATGCCGGTTCACCGCTGAAGTATTCTTTTTCTGAGGTACGGCATAAAAAATCGGTCACGGTGGTCAATCTGCAGGAAAAAGGAGAAGTGAAGGTAAAGACGGTGCCCCTGTATCCGCTGCACGATGTGCGGCTGGTGGAGGGCATGCTGGCGGATGTGATGGAAATGGACTTTTCGGAGGATTTTGTGTGGGTCACTATCCATGACGAGCTGCCGCCCCCTGATGCCAAGGTGAGCATTACCAATGTGTTTCCCAACATGCTCAAGTTTTCGGTCGTCAACAGCAGGACCAAGTATGACATGGATGTACAGGCGCTGCGGGCACTGGAAAACAAAAAGGCCATCGAACTGTTCTGCGACTTTTATCGCCTGCAGAACAACGATCAGCTGCCCAATGAAACACAGATGAAGATCCTTGAAAAGATCACCCGGGAACTGGAGGTATAGCCTGATGAAACCCTGTAAGCTGGTCATGTCAGCCTTTGGTCCTTATGCCGGAAGGACAGAAATCGATTTTACGCTGTTGGGTGAAAACGGTCTGTTTTTGATCGCCGGTGATACGGGTGCAGGAAAGACTACCGTGTTTGACGCCATGAGCTTTGCCCTTTACGGCGAGGCGGCGGGCGGCAAAGAGAGAAGAAAAAGCAAATCCTTCCGTTCGGACTATGCGACTCCTGCAACGGAGACCTGGGTGGATTTTACCTTTACGCATCGGGAAGAAACGTGGCGCATCAAGCGCAGCCCGGAATATACGCGCCCCAAAAAGTCCGGCGAGGGCATGACAACGCAGCCCGCGGAAGCCGAGATGGAATGCGCCGAAACAGGAGAGCATTACTACGGACTGACGGATGTGGGCAAAAAGGCGCAGGAGCTGATCGGGCTGACGCAGGATCAGTTTACCCAGACGGTGATGATCGCGCAGGGAGACTTTTTGAAGATCCTCAACGCCGACTCCAAGGATCGCAAGGCACTGTTTCAGAAACTGTTCAATACGGAAATGTATGACAAAATCCGTGAAAAGCTGAAGGACATGGAAACGGAATGCAATAAGGAGCGGGAGGACCTGGATAAGCGCATCGAGGTGGCGCAGGGCAAGATCGTTCCCGATGAGGATTTTGCCGAAAGGGAGCTGCTGCAGCTGTATTGCAGCGAGCCCAAATACGCAGTACTGCTGCTGGAAGTGCTGGACCGCCTGATCGACCAGGAAAAACAGCGGCGGCAGAAAGCGGCGGAGGAGAAAAAGGCCTTCTCCGACCGTTATCAGGAGGTGCTGAAAAAGCAGGAAGCGGGCATCGCCCTGAATAAGCTGTTTGATGAGCAAAAAGCCTGCATGCAGAAGCTGGAAACGCTGCAGGCGATGCGCGATGAGGTGGACGAACAGAACAGACAGCTGGAAATGGCGCGCAAGGCACAGGGTCTGGTGCCTGCGGCAGCGCAGCTTGCCAGAACCGAAAAGATGCTGCAACAGCAGCGGAGTCAGCTGGAGACCGAGCAGCAGCGGAAAAAGCAGGCGGAAGATGCGTTGCCGCAGGCGAAGGCAGCTCTGGAGGAGGCGCGTTCTCATCAGCAGGAGGCGGCGCAGCTGCAGCAGGATGCCAAACAGCTGAAGGAAACGGTTCCTGTGCTGAAGGATCTGAACGCCAAGCTGCGGGAGCAGCAGAAGCTGAAGCCAAAACTGGAGCAGCTGACCGCAAACAGTATTGAAGCAGACCAAGCATATATGACTGCAAAAGAACGGTACTATCTCAGTCAGGCGGGCCTGCTGGCAGCTGAACTGCAGGTGGGAAAGCCTTGCCCTGTGTGCGGCGCAACCGAGCACCCTGCACCGGCGGTGCTTTCTCCTGCCGCGGTGACGGCAGAACAGCTGGAAGCGGCGGACGCCTTGCGCCG
>JAKSQG010000089.1 GCA_024404275.1 Clostridia bacterium
CCCTTCTTTGTTCTGGCGACCCAGAACCCCATTGAGCAGGAAGGTACCTATCCCCTGCCCGAAGCGCAGATGGACCGTTTCATGTTCAAGCTCATCATGCGCTATCCCACGGTAGAAGAGCTGACCCGCATCGTCACCATGACGCACGAGACCAAGGAAGAGCGTGCTAAGCAGGTGCTCAATGCCGAAAAGGTGCTGGAAATGCGCCGCACCGCCGCCGCTATTCCTGTCATTCCCGAGGTGATGGATTACGCCATGCGTCTGGTGGCAGCCACCCAGCCCGACACCGCCGAGGGCGGCGCCGCGGCGAAGCGTTATATCCGTATGGGTGCCAGCCCCCGTGCCGCGCAGGCGCTGATGCTGACCGCCCGCATCCGCGCGCTGATTCAGGGACGCCTGAATGTTTCCTATGATGATATCAATGCGCTGGCGCATCCCGTACTCTGCCACCGCATCAAGCCCGGCTTTGACGCCATCGCCGAGGGCAAGACCCCCGATATCCTGATCGATGAACTGATCGGCGAAGTAAAGAGGCACAAGCATGGCTGAGGAACGTTCGCCCATTGACGGACAGTTTCTCAGGCAATTGGAGCTGTTGGATTTTCAGCTGACCCAGCAGATGAAGGGGCGTCTTGGCGGCATGCGCATGAGCCGCACCCGCGGCAGCTCCGTAGAGTGGCTGGATTTTCAGGAATACCAGCCCGGAGATGACCCGCGGCGCATCGACTGGAACATGGCCGCCCGCTTCGACAGCTATTTTATCCGCAGCTTTGCCGATGAGACCCGTCTGAAAACGACCATTTATCTGGATGCCTCTGCTTCCATGGCAGCGGGCACCCGCAAGCGGCAGTGCGCCCTGCAATTAGCCGCTGCTTTTGCTTACCTTTCCGTCAGCCATCTGGACCACGCGGTGATCAACCTGTTGCAAAACGCCCGCTGTATCCCTACAGGCGGACAGCTGTATGACCGTCCATCCTTTTACCGCGCTGTGGGACAGATGCAGCAGATCCGCTTTCAGGGTGAAAGCGACCTGTGCGCCGCACTGAAGAACGATCCCGAGCCCGGCAGGGGAAACGGCATTTCCATACTCATTTCCGATTTGATGACGGACAGCGACTGGCAGGGCGCCCTGACAGCGCTGCTGGCCCGCAAGCGTCAGGTGCTGCTGGTGCATCTGCTCTCCCCGGAGGAGATGTGCCCGCCCGGCGAAGCCGCCATCCGCTATCTGGACGCGGAGGAGGAGCATGGCCGCGGCATCCGCAAGCAGATGACGCACAACACCCAGCTTCAATACGCCAAAGCCCTGAACGAATGGACGGACAGCATCGACGCCTTCTGCCGTCACAAGGGCATCGGCTGTCTGCGGGCAAAAAGCGATGAAACGCCGGCAGATATTCTGCTGCGTAAAGGTCTTTCCTCGGGGGTGCTGATATGACATTCCGCCATCCGAACGGTCTGTGGATATTGCTTGCCATTCCGGTGCTGATCGTCTTGTTTTTGCTGCACCGCAAGTACCGCAATGTGGTGCTGCCCAGCAACCATGTATGGCGGCTGCTGCAGAAGATGCAAAAATCCAGCCGGCTCAAAAGCCGTATCTGGCAGCTGGTCATGCTGATGCTGCAGATTTTGGCCGTTGTAATGCTGGCTATGCTTGCCTCGCAGCCGTTATTCCGCTTTGGACACACAGAACACCGTATCTATATCCTTGACACCTCCGCCAGTATGCGGATGGTGGATGCGAACGGCGTCACCCGCTTTGACCGTGCCAAGGAAGCCATCCTGAATGACGCTTCCAGGCAGGCAAATGGCTCCCTGTTCACACTTATGTGCACCGATGCCGCGGAACCGCTGGTACTGGAGAGCACCGGCAACCGCACAGAGCTTGGCATCGGTCTGGACGGCATTACCTGCTCCTGGGTAGAACAGCAGCCTGACGAGGTGCTGACCCTGTGCCGTGAAATGCTGCGCAGCCTGCCCGCTGCTACCGTGTGTTTTTATACCGACCAGGACAACAACGGTACCGGCATCGAAGTCATCAATGTGGCGGCAGACGAAGTCAACGCCGCGGTGGTACGCCTGACGGAAACCCATGCCGAAATGGGCCGCCGCTTTATCAGCTCTGTCATCAGCTACAGCCGTGACGCGGAGCTGACACTGGCGCTGTATGTGGATGATATGCTGCTTTCCGCGCAGAATATATCCTGTCCCGCAGGAAAGGTCGTGAACGTGCCCTGGTCGCTGCCCGAGCTGGCAGAGTATAACTGCGCCCGCGTGTGGATCACGCAGGATGACGCGCTGATCGAGGACAACGAGGCGATGGTCTTCAGCGGCAAGGCATATGAAGCCAAAACCGCAGTCATTTCGTCAACGCCTCTCTATTGGGAAAAAGCGTTTTCCTCGCTGGAAAGCGTTCCCGTCAGCCTTTTCAGCCCCGGGAGTGCGCCTGAAGAAGGCTATGACCTGTATCTATACGATAATTGTCTTCCTGAAACCCTGCCTGCGGACGGATTCTGTATGATGGTCAACCCGCAGGAACCGCATCCCGAAACGCCCGTCACCTTTGGCGATATCAAAAACGGCGGTTACCTTTCGGGCAACAACACCAATCCCATGCTGGCGGATATGCACTGCGGCAGCATTGCCGTGCATAACTATCGGCAGGTGACCGACAGCGCCGACGCCGAAAAGCTGCTTTTCCGCAGCAGTGACCCCGTGTATCTGCGCGGAGTGACCGAGGACGGACGTGCTTGGGGCTACCTGATGTTTGACCTCAAGGAATCCAACCTGCCGATGCTGCCCGAGTTTATCCTGATGCTCAAGCATCTGGTACGCGACATCTGCCCCATCCTGTGCCCGGTCAGTCAGCCCGAAGCCGGCGTTTCCGTCGCGCTGCAGCCGCTGCACAACTATACCTCCCTGCGTGTCACAGCGCCCGATGGCAGCCTCATGAGTCTGGGCGATACGCCTGTGTTCACGCCCGCTCTGCCCGGACTGTACCATCTGACTCAATACGCCGCCCGCGGCATATTTGAAAGCACGGTGCAGGTGCGCGTCCCCGAAGCGGAAGGCGATAGCCGACCCCACACCCTTTCCTGCTCCCTGCCGGAAGCAAGCGGCAGCGATGCATCGGAGTACGGTGTGGCCGGTATGTCCCTGCAGGTGCTTTGGGCGGCGCTGTTTCTCCTCTTCGTGCTGACAGAAGGGATGGTGTACCGGCATGAGCGCATTTAACTTTACTTCTCCCTGGCTGCTGACCCTGGCAGTGCCTATATGCGCGCTGATCATCTGGGCATTGCAGCATAAAAAGCCGCGCTTATGGGGGCTTCATGCCGCCGCCTCCTGCCTTGCCGCCTGCTGCGGCGTACTGCTGCTGGCAGGGACGACCGTCCAGACCACGCTTGGCTCCACCGGCTTCAGCGTGCTGCTGGACCGCTCCGACAGCATGCAGACGGTATATGAGCAAGCCGAAGCGGACGCGCAGGAAGTGGCTTCCTCCTTCAAAGCCCCGCTCACACAGTTTGACCTGACCTGTGATGAGGAGGCAGACGGCAGCGGCACTGACATTGCCCGTGCCATTCTGACCGCCGCGGAAGCCCTGCCGGACAACACCCGCAGGCACATCGTTCTTATGACAGACGGTCTTGAGACCGCGGGCGATATGCTCAGCACCGCCCGTCTTCTGCAAAGCCGCGGCATCCGCCTGAGCGCCGTGCAGTACAACAGTTTGCCGACAGCACCCGAGGCACAGATCACCGGCATCACCGCACCCATGGAGCAGGCCACCGGCACGGTGTATTCGGCCGTGGTGCGGATGTATTCCAACCACCCGATGAATGCAAAACTGCTGCTCTATCAGGATGACGAATTATTGAGCAGTGCTACGGTGCGC
The DNA here is from genome assembly GCA_024404275.1 of Clostridia bacterium. GTDB lineage: Bacteria > Bacillota > Clostridia > Christensenellales > Aristaeellaceae > SFMI01. Next base: position 3,890 of record JAKSQG010000089.1, read on the forward strand.
CTCAAGAACGGCACAAGCACCTATTCCTTCCGTGTGCTGCCCTCACAGGCAGGTGAACACATCCTGCATGCCGAGCTGCAGCCCGAAGAGGATTTCATTGCCGCAAACAACGTCTGGAATACCGCCGTCACCTATTCCTCCAGCCGCAAGGCACTGATCGTCGAAGGCATTCCCGGTGAAGGAACTGCCCTGCAGCAGCTGCTGACCAATGCGGGACAGGAGACCGATCTTGTCTCCGCCCACGATATCCCGCCGACCATCAGCCTGCTGTGCGATTATGGTCTTGTCATTCTGGAGAATGTAGACCGTATGCAGATGCCCCGGCAGATGCCCGAGGTGCTCCACGACTATGTGACCACCTACGGCCGCAGCCTGCTGTTTACAGGCGGCACCAATACGCTGGTGTACGGTCATATGCTGGATACTCCGTTGGAGACGCTGCTGCCTGTCGCCCTTGAAGTCACGGAAAAGGAAAGTCTGGAACCAAGCGCCCTGATGCTGGTCATCGACTGCTCCGCCTCCATGGGCGTGGGATTGTCCCACATGGCAGCCGATACGCTCAGCGCGGCTGAAATGGCCAAGCGCGGCGCCGTCAAGTGTATCAGTGCGCTGAATGAAAACGACTTTGGCGGCATCATCTCCTTCTCTGACAAAAGCTACGTGCTGGCGCCGCTGACTTCCATGAAGGAGCGGGATACGGTCATTCAGGCGGTTGCGCGCATGGCGACCATTGGCGGTACCATGTACACCGGCGCCCTGCGCGAGGCGCAAGCCCAGCTGGAAGCCTTTGACGGATGTGAAAAGAAGCACATCATCTTCATTTCCGACGGCAACCCCGGCGACACCGATTATCTGCCTGTCATCCGGGAGCTGCGGGAGAGCGGTATCACACTGTCCACCATCGCAGTGGGCGAAGAAGTGCAGATCTCCATCCTGCAGGAAATGGCCGATATCGGCGGCGGCAGCTTCTTCCGTGCGCAGAGCGCAAATGATCTTCCGTCCTTCATGCTGTCCGATACCGTACTGCAGCAGATCGAATACACCGCTCCCGAGACCGCCGTTTACACCATGGACGGCGTCGAGCTGCCCAAGGTCGGCGGTTATATCCGCACCGCCCAGAAGAACGACACGCAGCTGATCGCCCATACGGAAAACGGTGATCCCCTCTTTGCCATGCGTTATGATGGCACGGGCATCAGCGCTGTGCTGACCACCGGCACCACAAACGGCTGGCTGGACAGCTGGTTCAACGATCCCGAGGCCTGTGATACGCTGATTGGATGGATCAATGAGCTTCTGCCGACCGCGCTGATGAACAGCCCGATCGAGATCGATGTGACGCAGAACGGCAAGGAGTGCAGGGTACACGCCGTGCCGGATGCCTCCTCCATGGAAACGGATTCCATGAGTGGCTTTGCCCATACCGACAACGGCGAGGACATTCCGCTGATTTTTGCTTCCGATGGAAAAGGCGGCTTTACCGCCGCATTTGCCGGCAGTGACATGAACGCCGTCCGTCTGTCGCTTCGCGCCTATGATGCCAATGGTGCTGCCTGCGGCGAATGGGATTCCGTCCACGCGCTGAACTATACCGAAGAGTATGACCTGACAGAAGCCGCCCGCTCCGCGGTGCTCCGGGATGCCTGTGAAAGGACCGGCGGCGGGGTGTATACCGATGTTGACACGTTGAAAGACGCCCTGGGAGAGAGCTGGACGATCGAATGGGATCCCTCCACTTTGCTGTCATGGCTGGCATGCATCCTGCTGCTTTGCAGCATTGCCCTGAGAAAGATCATCCGCATCTGAAAGGAGTATAAACATGCTTAAAAAATGTCTGACGATCCTGCTGGTATGCTGTCTTGTTTTTCAGACTGCCGTCTTCGCTGAGGAAGCCATGAAGGTGGACTACGACCTGACGCAGATGAACAGCATCATGTCCTTTGCCATGCTTTCCAGCATCGTAGACAATCCGAAGGCATATGCAGGCAAAAGCTTCCGCATGCGCGGATTCTATTCGCCCTTCCGGGTCGCGGATGAACTGCACACGTGGCAGATGCTGTCCGAGGCCGACCGTCAGGCCTGCTGCTACACAGACGGAGAGGTCCTGCTGCTGTACTTCTTTGACAAGGAGCAAGCGCTGGAACTGCCCAGATTTGAGCAGCTGCACGAGATCATGGGAACGATCGAGCAGGCAGACCAGAACGGCAAGAACGTATGGGCCCTGCATGTCAGCTCCATCCTCCCCATGGACGGCACGCTGGATGATGTCCGCTGGCCGTAAACAAATCAACATCGGCTGCGTCGTCTTTTCACGGCGCAGCCATTTTTTCATGGACAAAAACGGCAACGTGTGCTATATATGGTTTGCTGACTGACTGCTTTGCAGGTTTACAGAAAGGAAAGAAACATGACTGATTATTCCGCTGCCGCGAAAATGCTGGAGTGCATGATCGACGGTGTTCCGCATCTGATCGCCAACCTGTCAAACGCCTCCGCGCTCATCTGGGAAACGCTGGACCGCATCAACTGGGCGGGTTTTTATCTGATGAAAAAGGGACAGCTGGTGCTGGGGCCTTTTCAGGGCCGCCCTGCCTGCATTGAAATTGCCCTGTCCCGCGGCGTCTGCGGCGCTGCGGCGAGAGAGGACCGCGTGCAGCGCGTGGCCGATGTGCACCTTTTTCCCGGTCATATCGCCTGTGACAGCGCCAGTGCCTCCGAGATCGTGATCCCGCTGCACCTGACCGGAAAGGTCATCGGTGTACTGGACATCGACAGCCCCGAGACGAACCGCTTCACCGAGGCGGATGAGCAGGGGCTTCAGCTGCTTGCCGATGTACTGGAAAAACATTTTGCGCAAATGGAGGATTGGCCATGCTGAAGGATCTTGCCGAAATCTACTATTTTGAAAACAATTACAACTGTGCCGAATCCATCCTGCGTGCCGCAAACGAATACTATCATCTGGAGCTGCACGACCGGGACATGATTCTGGTCGGCGCCATGGGCGGCGGCATTCAGACAGGCAACACCTGCGGCGCGTTCATTGCCGCGGCTTCGGTGCTTTCCATGCTGTATGTGCCCGAAAAGGCGCATGAGAGCCCCGACATCAGCCCCGTGGTGACCCGCCTGACCATGAAGGTGGGCGAAAGGTTGGATGGCTTCCTTTGCAGCGACATCAAGCCCCGCATGCTGGCCCCCGGTCAGCGCTGCTGGAACACGGTGGAGATCGTGTGCGACGCACTGGAAGAGACCATTGCCGAGCACAACCGTCTGCGCGGAGAAAGCGTTTGACATTCGCCTACCGAAAAGGTACAATAATCCACAGTGACTCGGCTTCAGGCAGAGTAGCTTCAGGCGCGTCAAGTGCTTATGAACGGGGAGTTGTCATAAGACGAAACCGGTCTTCCGGTGCGGTGCCTGCGGCGCATCCCGCTGCTTATACCGTCTGCCTCCTGCGGGTCGCGAATACGACTTGAGCGGAGGCGTTTTTTTGGTATAAAAACCCCCGCAGGAAGGAATTTTTATGTCCTCTGCCGCAGGCAGCAGCTCGCTGTCCATCCTTTCCTCTTCCTATTGGAAGAAGGCGCTGCGGTGCTTCCGCAGCACGCAGATGTTCACCTTTGC
>JAKSQG010000009.1 GCA_024404275.1 Clostridia bacterium
GGTCTTCATTCACGACCTTGACAAAGGTCTTTTTCATCTCGTCATCCAGCGCGTTGTAATCGGCAGAGCCGTACTTTTGCTGCAGCGCCTTCAGGGCATCCTCGGCGGTGCCCTTCATAAAGGGAATCTTTTTGACCGTGCTGTAAAGCTTTTTGAGCTTCTGATACTGCTCGGCGCGCTTTTTTCCCTCTTCGGTCTGCGGTTTTTTAAGTCCTGCGCACCCCGTCAGCACCAGCCGTTTCACATCTTCGGGATAATGAGCGCCCAGATACAGCGCCACCCGGCCGCCGAAGGAATGGGCAATGATATCGACTCTGCCCAGCTTCAGCGCTTCGATCAGCTTGTGTGTGCACTCGCCGAATTCCGTTACGCCCCAAGGTTCAGGCGGGCGGGAGGATTCGCCATGGGCAGGAAAATCGATCACGGTGACATGATGGGTCTTGCCAAGCTCCTTGGCAATGGGTTCAAAATGCTTGACTGCACAGCCCCAACCGTGCAGGCACAGGATTTCTTCCCCCGCGCCGTACTGCTCATAATGGATTTCTACGCCCGATACCGTAATTTTCATTCTTTTATCCCATCCACGCGCCAGATATAGCGGCATTTTTCCGTTGCACCCATACAGGCATAGCGGTAGCCTGCCGGCACCGGCACAATGCTTTCCAGCTCGCAGCCCAGCTTTTCGCAGGTGCGCCGCGAGGGAGTATTTTCGGTGTTGTTGGTAATGACCACACTGTTCATGCCCATCTGCCGAAGCAGCGGAAGCAGCAAACGGCAGGCTCGCCCGGCATAGCCATGACCGCGGAAGGGCTCATCCACCCGATAGCCGATGTGCCCCAGATAATACAGATAAGCGCTTTCCCCGATTCTCAGGGAGACATATCCCACCCGACGGCGGGATGCCAATTCATAAATATCAAAAACCCAGCTGTCGGTGATGCCCATCGAGGGGTCCGTCTCACTGCGGTCAGAGAGGAGCAGTGCGATCCGGTCATCCCGGAACACCGAACGCCGTTTCAGAAAGAAATTGCCAAACACAATCGAAGCCTTTCGCTCAGTTGATACGGAAGCTATTTTAGCATATTCACACATAATTTACAACCGACACGCTTTTTTTCTTTGCAATTGATAGCCATCTTATTGTATGATAGAAACGAAAAGTTGTAAGTTCGGGGGTGACAGGTCACGGCAGGAAGGTGTATAATAGAAAGGCGTCGCGTGCCGCTTTGTTTGCTGTGTCTGTTTTTGATGTGCCTTGCGGTCTTGCTGCTCGTGCCGCATTCAAGAAAAGCCTCCGCCGGGCAGCGCGCCCGGGATGCTTCCGCGGGGCTCAGCCGTTATGATTATGAGCTGATTTTCCGTCCGGCAGAAAGCACACTGGCCGTCACCATGACGCTTGATTACCGCAACGACACGGGCCATGTACTGCAAAGCCTGTGCGTCCGCCTTTGGGCCAACGCCTTTTCTGACGAGGCCTCAAGCCCCGCCGCCCTGTAGGAATGGTATGACACCTGTTACCCGGAGGGTTTTTCCGCCGGCGGCTTCACTCCGCAGGGCATCTGGTGGAACGGCGCCGCCGTTTCCTGCACTCCGGAAACGCAGGATCCCACGGTGCTGAACATTCCCATTCCGCCGCTGTCCCCCGGAGAAAACGGCACACTGCTGCTGCGCGGAGTGCTCTCCCTGCCCCTGTGCGCCCACCGCTTCGGACAGACGGCATATGGCGTGCAGATGATGCATGCGCTGCCCACGCTGTCGTTTTATCAGGACGGTGCCTGGCGTACAGACAGCTACAGCGCCATCGGCGATCCCTTTATCAGCGGCTGCGCCAACTACACCGTCCATCTCAAAGCACCCACGGACTGGCAGCTGATCTGCGGCGGCAGCTGCGACAAGGCCGTGAATGCCGACGGAACCATTACCTATACCGTGCAATTGCCGGCTGCCCGTGATTTCAGCTTCGTGTTAAGCCGGGGTCTGGTTGCCGCTTCCGGGCAGGCTGACGGCATACAGGTCACTGTCTGGGCGCAGGAAAAAGCCGCGGCGCAGCGTGCTGTCCGGGATGCCGTCAAGGCGCTTCGCACCTATGCGGCGTTGTGGGGCGATTATCCTTACAGTCAGCTGGTGCTGTGCGAAGGCGCATTGCCCTTCAGCGCAGATACCGGCACCGCCTTCACCCTGATCGATCATACGTATTTTGCCTCCGACCGGGCGGAATCGCTGGAGCTGGTCATCGCCCACGAAACGGCGCACCAGTGGTTCGGCGTCATGGTAGCGTCTGACAGCGTCCGCCAGCCCTGGCAGGATGAAGCCTTGGCCGAATACGCCATGCTGCGCTACATCCTGAAAAACAGCGGTGCAGCTGCCTGGCGCAATCTGGTCACGCTGCGGGCCGACGCCCCGATGCGCGAATATATCCCTTTTCCCGTCACTCCCGCCTCTCCGATCGATTATTTCGGCAGCTATGACGTCTATTCCGCCGTGGTGATCGGGCGCGGCTGCGCCTGCCTGCTGGCGCTTGAAGAAATGTCCGGCAATCCGGATCCCTTCCTGCGCTCATATGCCGATACCTTCGCCTTCGGTTATGCCACACGGGCGGATTTTGAATCGCTTCTCTTATCTGTCACCCAAACCGACCTTGCGCCCTTGATGACAGATTATTTGGATACACAAATGAATTGAGAGAAAGGAACCTCCCATCATGAAAAAAAGCACCAAAGTCATTCTCTTCGCCCTCATCGCCGTGATGCTGTTGGCCCTGCCCTTTGCCGTTCCCTCCGGCAAGATGCTGAGCGACTACCAGTATGAGTGGATGGACTACGCCTGGAACGCCGAAGCCCTGCTCCGTCTGCTGGTGCCTTCCGCCAATGCTGAGGAAGCCGTCTACAGCCTGCCCATCGACTTCACCCCCGGCATGACCCCCAATCCCGCCGGCTATTCCGAAGAAAGCTATGAGGATGATTCCATCAGCGTACAGCTGCAGAAGATCGAACAGGACGGCACCATCTGGCGCGTGGCCTATGTGCAGATCAAGGACGCCTCCCAGCTTCGCACCGGCATTGCCGGCGCCAAGGTGACCTCCAGCAAAACGGCCTTCGTTTCCACGATGGCCAAAAAGCAGAACGCGGTGCTGGCCATCAGCGGTGACTATTACATCAACGACCCCAACAAGACCAGCTTTGAGTACCGCATGGGCACCAAGATCCGCAACAAGCCCAACAAGACCAAGGATATCCTGATTATCGATGAAAACGGTGATTTCCATCTGTTTATCAAGTCCGCCGGTGCGGATAACTTTGTCTCCTCCACCGGTCACACCATCATCAACGCCTTTACCTTCGGTCCGGCGCTGGTCATGGACGGCGTTGAGCTGACCGTCGATAAGGGCTACAGCTACAACCCCAACGAAAAAGAACCCCGTCTGGCCATCGGTCAGATGGATACCCTTTCCTATGTGTGTGTGGTCGCCGAGGGCCGCATGAGCACCTCTGCCGGTGCTACCGCGCAGCAGATGGCGGACTTCATGTACGCCCTGGGCTGCAAGCAGGCCTTCTGCCTGGACGGCGGCAACACCGCCACCATGGTCTTTAACGGCGGCTTCTATATGCAGAAGGCGCAGGAAAGAGACCAGAGCGATATCATCTACTTTGCTTCCGCCGTTGACCCGGCCACCTGGGGGAACTGAAAATGAACGAAGCCCTGTTTGAAACCTTTGAGGATACCGCCTCGTTTTCCTTCCTCGGCGCCAATGTGTTTCTGTACGGTCTGCTGTGCGCCGGCGGCGTGCTGGTGACCCTGCTGCTGTTTGCGGCAATGTGCAAAAAGGCCCGCATGACGGACGGCACCGTCCTGGTCTTCGGCGCCCTGGCACTGCCCATCGGTCTGGTGGTCAGCCGCATCCTGTTCTGCCTGCTGGACTTTGGCTTTCACGCCGTGTTCTCCCCGCGGGCGGCCGTTTCCTTCTGGGGCGGCGGCTACTCGATGGTGGGTGCCATCGGCGGCGCTGCGCTGGCCGCGGTGCTGACCGCCAAAAACCGCAAGGTCAGCGCGGCCGCACTGCTGGATATTCTGGCCGTTTCCTTCTTTGCTTTCATCGCCTTTGAGCGCATCGGTGAGAGCTTTACCGAATTGATGGGCCGCAGCCGCACGCTGGTGGAAGAGGTCGTCAAGAGCCCCTTCTTCTCCGAAACGGATGGCTACGACTGGAAGCTCAAAACCTATCAGTTCGAATATCTGACCGCCTTCGTGCTGATGTTTGTCTGCTTCTGCTTCTATATGAAAAACAGGTCCCTGAAGGGCGACACCGCGCTGCTGGCCTTGCTTCTGTTCGGCGCCACCCAGACTTTCTGGGAAAGCCTGCGTTTTGACAGCCACATGCGCCGTTCCTTTGTGGATATGCAGCAGATTCTGGCCGCCATCATGATGGCCATTCCCGCAGTTCTCTTTACCCTGCGCCGCACAGCAAAAGAAAAAAAGAATCTGCCGCTTTATATCATCATCGGTGTACTGGCCCTGGATGTGGGCGGTATCGTGGGCATTGAGTTCATGATCGACCGTACCGAAACAAGCCGTCTGCTGCTCTACGCCATGTATGCACTGCTGCTGGCTGCGCCCTGCGCCCTCAGCCTGATCAACCGAAAGAAGGCCCTGAACGCATGACCAAAGAAAAAGTCGCCCGCATCAATGAGCTGGCCAGAAAGAAAAAGACCGTGGGGCTGACCCCCGCCGAACTGGAAGAGCAGGCAGCCCTGCGTCAGGAATATCTGGCCGATTTCCGCGCCGGTTTCCGTGAACAGCTGAACAACACCTACATACAGTACGAGGACGGTCACAGGGAACGCCTGACCGAAAGGAAGCCTCAATGATCCTCTCCACCCTGTGCTACATTGAGCGGGAAGGGCAGTATCTGATGCTGCACCGCGTCAAAAAAAACAAGGATGTCAATGCCGGCAAGTGGATCGGTGTGGGCGGCAAGCTGGAAAAGGACGAGTCGCCCGATGAGTGCGTTGCCCGTGAGGTCATGGAAGAAACAGGCCTTACGCTGACCCGCCCCGTGCCCCGCGGTAACATCACCTTCATCTCGGAAGGCTGGGAGAGCGAAATCATCTTTCTCTACACCGGCGAGGCAGAAGGTGAAGTGAAGCCCGACTGCGATGAAGGCGTGCTCCGCTGGGTGCCCATCGACCGCATCGACGAATTGAATCTCTGGGAAGGCGACCGCGTTTTTCTGCGTCTGCTCAGAGAAAGCCGCGATTTCTTTTCCCTCAAATTATCCTATGTGGGCGATACGCTGGTCAGCTGTGTTCTGAACGGCACGCCCATGACCCCTGTCGGAGAAAAGCAAGCATGAAAAAAATACTGCTCCCGCTGCTGATGCTTGTGCTTCTGTGCACAGGGGCAGCCGCCGAAACAGCCCTGTATACCACCACCACCTCGCTGGATGTGTACATTCGCTCCGAAATGGACAAAAAGTCCTCTCCCGTCGGCTCCGCCGGCAAAGGGGCTACGGTGCAGGTCTATGCCCTCTATCCCGAATGGGCCTATGTGGGCTACAACGGTGCCCGGGGCTACATCAACCGGGCTCACCTCAACGTCGGACGACCGATAGACAAAGTCAACACCCCGCCGTGGGGCGTGGAGGTTTACACCTACACCGCCACCGTTGGGCAGAACGGCGCCTCGATTCTTTCCGCTCCCGAAGCCGGCAGCGAACCTCTGTTCAGCCTGACGCCGGGCACAAAAATATCCGTCCTCGGCTTTGAAGACGGATGGGCGGTGCTCAATTATTACCGCCAGTACGGTTATGTGGACGCAGCCTCCTTCTGTGAACTGCAGCCCATCTGGCCGGACGCCTTCAGCGGCACAGACGAGGCTCCCATTGCCGCCTTTACTTCCTATTATGTCATCAACTCCACCGAGCCGATGGCACACGGCAAGGAGATCAATATCGGCGTCAACTGCAAGGCCATGAGCGGCGAAACGCTTGCTCCGGGAAAAACGCTGAATTACAACACCCATTACGGCCCCTTCAAAGCCAACAAGGGTTACATCAAGGGTCCGGTGCTGATTACCGGCGGCTGGAGCCTCGGTTGGGGCGGCGGTGTGTGTCAGGTCTCCAGCACGTTGTACAACGCGGTGCTGCAGCTGCCCGGTGTGACCATTATCGATCGCCGCGCGCACGGCGCGGACGGCGCCGCCTATCTGTGCCTGGGCATGGATGCGGCAGTTGGCAACAACACCAAGGGCATCAACTTTATCTTCCGCAACGATTACGAGTTCCCCATCCGCTTTGAAGCATTGGCGCAGGATGGCGCGCTGTACATTGCCATTTACCGCGTTACGGCAGGATCGTGACCCGGTTTCCATGTTGGCACAGGGCAAACACCTGCGCAATATCCTCTGCGTTCAAAGCGATGCAGCCGGCTGTCCAGTCGCTGCCGCTGCCGCCTCCGTGGATACAGATCTCTCCGCCCAGGGCTGTGCCCCAGGGCGGTCTTTTTTGTTCCCGTTCACACTGACGGATATATTCCACCAGCTGCTCTTCCGCCCGCAGGCGCAGCGCATCGACAGAAGAAGGATAGCTGAGACCCAGAGACTGTCCGAATTTGCCGTGCTCCTTGCAAAGGCAGATATAATCCGCGCCCTCAGGCGTGCGCCCGTCTCCGGCACATTCCTTGCTGCCTTCCGGATGGTTCCCCAGAGCGATACGGCAGCAAAAAACAGCCGATCCGCTGTCATCCAGCACCGTCAGCTGTCTTAAATGTTTGATGATCTCGATTCTCACAGGAAAAGCCCCGTCAACACAATGGGCAGCAGCACCGCCGGCAGCAGGTTGCCCACAGGAATATGCTCCTTGCGGATCAGGTTGAGACCGATGCCCATGATGAGCACACCGCCGGCAGCACTCATTTCGGTCACCACCGCCGCAGTCAGCACAGGTTCCACCGCTCCGGCGAGCAGCGTGATAAAGCCCTGATACACCAGCACTGTCACCGCGGAAGCCATGACGCCGATACCGCAGCTGCCCGTCAGGAAGATGGCCATCACGCCGTCCAGCACGGATTTGGCAAAGATGGTGCTGTAATCGCCGCGAAGACCGGCGTCAAGCGAGCCTACAATGGCCATGGCGCCCACACAGTACAGCAGGGATGCGGTCACAAAGCCCTTGGCAAAGCTGCCCTCCTCGCCCTTGCTGAGGCGGCTTTCAATGGTCGTTCCGAGGCGTCCCAGCCATTTTTCAATATCGATGAGACAGCCGATAAAGCCGCCGATCGCCACGGAAATGATGACGATCAGCATGTTGGCGGTTTTGAGGGCGGTGCTGAGACCAATGACCACCGTGCACAGACCAAGACCCTTGGAAATGGCATCGTTATAGCGTTCGGGCAGCTTGCCGTGCAGCAGCAGACCCACCAGGGATCCCAGGATAATCACAGCGGCATTTACAATTGCGGCAATCATTTTTATCCTCCGTACATTGGAAGTCCCTCAGGCGTTTGCACTGAGGGACTGTTTTTTTACTTTGCGCGTACGTTCTCTCCGCCGAAGAAGAACAGAGCGATGGTACCGGGACCCACATGGCTGCCCGTCACCGGTTCATAATCGACGGTCATGATCTCTTTGGGCGGATGGTTGCGGCGCAGCATTTCCGCCAGCTGCGCGGCTTCGGCTTCGCAATCGGCATGAGCGATGCACACGGTCTGTTCGCCCGGGTTGACCACCAGCTCATCATACTTCTGCGCCAAGGACTGAACGGCCTTTTTGCGTCCGCGCACAATGCCGAAGTTGACGATACGGCCCATTTCATCGCCCTTGAGCAGGGGCTTGATGTTGAGCATGGAGGTGACAAAGGCCACTGCGCTGTGGAGGCGTCCCGTATGACTGAGGTATTTCAGATCATCCACCGTGAACACCTGATAGATGTGCTGCACCCTGCTGCGCAGGAACTCCTCGTTATCGGCAATGGACATGCCCTGATCGCGGTTTTCCACAGCCAGCATCACAAAAAGACCTTCGCCGAGGGAAGCGGCACGGGTATCGATGGAAACGATCTTCCGCTCCGGATACTTTTCCTTAAGTGCCTCTGCGGCGGTCATGGAAGAGTTATAGGAGCCGCTGATGCCGGAAGACATCGAAATGAACAGGATGTCCTGCCCCTGAGAGAGATACTTCTCAAAGCAATACTCAAACGTCTGCGGATTGATCTGGGAGGTGGTCACCTTCATGCCCGCCCGCATATCGTCATAGAACTTTTTGCCGTCAAATACAGTGCTGTTAAGGCACTGCATCTCGACCCCCTCCACAAAATAGGAGAAGGGAGCGATATCCACGCCGTGCTCCATCAAGTAAGAGGAAGGTAAATTCGCCGAGGTATCGGTAATGATCTGATAGCTCATGTATCTCTCCGATGCTGATCATTCAAAAAATGGAAAAAAAGCCGCTGCACCGGGCAGCGGCTTTGGGAGCATAAAATTACTGCTCCTTGGGGTAGACACAAACCTGCTTCTTGTCGCGGCCCAGGCGCTCGAAACGCACGATACCGTCAGCCTTGGCGAACAGGGTATCATCCTTGCCGATGCCCACGTTCAGGCCGGGATTGATATGGGTGCCGCGCTGGCGAACCAGAATGTTGCCGGCCAGCACGAACTGACCATCAGCGCGCTTCGCACCCAGACGCTTGCTTTCGCTGTCGCGGCCGTTGCGGGTAGAGCCCATACCTTTTTTATGAGCGAACAACTGAAGATTGAGTTTCATCATGGTAGCTTCCTCCGTTTTTATTCACCGCACGGTGATGCGGATGTACTTGGAATAAGATTGACCGATATCCTGTATGCCTTGTTCAAAGGCTTTGAGCAGCACCACGGCGTCGTGGTTGGGTTGATCAAGATGTGCCTTTACAAGCCCATCCCCCGTTTCCAGTTCCGGCGTCTGCCCCGCCACGCTTTCCAAAGCGTTGACGCAGGTGGTTGCCAGCACGGAAACCGCCGCACAGACGATGTCGTGCCCTTCTTCGGCAAAACCGGCATGACCGCGGCACTCAAAACCGCAAGGCACACCGCCCTTGTCATGATACAGGATGACCCTGGTCATCAGCCGTTGATCGCGGTGATCTCGACCTTGGTAAAGGGCTGACGATGACCGGCCTTACGGCGGTAATTCTTCTTGCTCTTGTACTTGAGGATCAGGATCTTCTGGCCCTTGCCCTGCTGCAGAACCTTACCGGTAACGGTAGCGCCCTCGACAACGGGGTTGCCGACCTGAACGGTTTCACCGCCGAGCATCAGCACGGGGAAGGTGACTTCGTCGTTCACTTCGTTGTTCAGTTTCTCAACATAGATGACGTCTCCCTGAGAGACACGGTACTGTTTGCCGCCGGTAGCAATAATCGCGTACATGATGGCAGCACCTCCTGTTTAGAACTCGCCGGGCTTCACAGGCATCTTTCAGCCACGAGGCAGCGCAGATGCGCATTTTAAAGGCCCCGCCCGAGCGGCTTACCCCGATATAATAACACATTTGCCGCATGGTGTCAACAATTTTACCGCATTTTGCACCGCTTTGACGCCTGCAAAACAGGGTATCATTCCCAATGAAACTGTGATAAAATAGAGAAGGCGGCCACCGCCGCGAAAGGATTGTTTTATATATGGAAGAAATGAAATATACCCGCATGAACGCGGGCATCATTGACCGCTGGTGCCGCGAGGGCTGGCGCTGGGGACAGCCCATCAAAGATGAAGACTATAAAAGCGCCCGGGAAGGGCGCTGGCGTGTGCTGCTGACCCCCAACAAATCGGTGCCCAAGGCCTGGCTGCGTGACCTGAAAGGGAAAAAAGTGCTGGGGCTTGCCTGCGGCGGCGCGCAGCAGATGCCCATTTTTGCCGCGCTTGGCGCCGAATGCACGCTGCTGGACATCAGCCCGGCACAATGCCGCTCCGACCGCGAATTTGCCGCCCGCATGGGCTATGAGATCGACATCCATGAGGCAGACATGACCGAGCCGCTGCCCTTTGAGGACGAGACCTTTGACGTGATCTTCCTGCCCGTTTCCACCTGCTATATCCGTTATCTGGACCCGTTGTTCATTGAGTGCCACCGCATCCTGAAACCCGGCGGACAGCTGCTGGGCGGTTTTGACAGCGGCATCAACTATTGCACGGATGATGCCGAAAAGGAGCTGGTGCAGGCCCTGCCCTTTGACCCGCTGTCTGACCCGCTTCTGATGCAGCGCTGCGTACAGCAGGATTGCGGCGTGCAGTTTTCCCATACGACGGGCGAAACGCTGGCGGCGCTGCTGCGCGCGGGCTTTTTGCTTCGCTCCATCTATGATGATACCAACGAGGATGGACATCTCAAGGAGCTGAACATTCCCGCCTTTATTGCCGTTCAGTGCCGGAAGGAGAAATAAAATATGGATTTCGGAATGCCTTTTCTGCTGGAAAACCGCTCCATTGAAGAAAGCGCCGCCCTGTGTGCCGAACTGGGATTGAAGTTTGTGGAGCTCAACATGAGCTTTCCCCTCTGCACACTGGACCGCATGAGCGCACCGATGCTGCGGGCGCTCGAAGAAAAAAACGGCATCTATTTTACTTTCCATCTGGACGAAGCGCTGACCCCCTGTGCCTTTGACAGCCGTGTGCGCGCCGCCTATGTTCAGAACGCCGCTGACGCGATCCGTCTGGCATCCGAAGCCGGCATGCCCACCGTCAATCTGCATTGGGAAAAAGGCATCGTGGTCACGCAGCCCGACCGCAAGGTATACCTGTACGACGCCTACCGGGAGGATTATCTGCGCTGCACTGCACAGTTCCGTGCCGCCTGCGAAGAAGCCTCCGGCGGCAAAGTCAACGTCTGTGTGGAAAACACCGACGGTTATCACCCCTTCCGGCTGGAAGCCATCGAGCTGCTGCTTCAGAGTCCGGTTTTCCACCTGACGCTGGATGTCGGTCATAATGATCTGGCACACGGCGTCGATATGCCCTTCTATGACAAGCACTTTGACGAGCTGAAGCACATGCACCTGCATGATTCCGCCGCGGATTGCCACCTGGCACTGGGCGATGGTCATCTGGACATTGCCGCCCTGATTGCCCGCGGCGAAAAAACAGGGGCACGGGCGGTGATCGAAGTCAAGACCGTCGAAGCGCTGCGCCGCAGCGTGGAACGGCTGCCGCAGTATATCAAATAATGCCTGCAGGCGGGAGATTTGACGGTCTTCCGCCTCTGTGCTATAATAAGGGGTAAAGTTCTGTCAGCCCGAAAGGAGGAGAAACGATGTCGCGCAAAAGTGTGACGGCTGTACTGCTGCTGCTTGCGCTGCTGCTTTCTCCTCTTGCACAAGCCGAAGACACCGTGTTGGAGCCCGCATACCCCGTGCCGGAGTATGTAACATGGCTGCTCGACATTGCCCGCGGCGAATTGGGCTATACCGAAGAAAAAAGCGGGTACAGCAAGTACGGCGACTGGTCCGGTGATCCCTATGCACAATGGTGCGCAGAGTATCTTTGCTGGTGCGTCGATCAGGTAGACCAAACGTACGGCACCGCCCTTCTCCGCAATGTGTACCCCATGTACACCGGCTCCAACACAGGGCTCAGATGGTTTTTGCGTCAGGGGCGTTACATTGCCCGTACCGGCTATGTGCCCTCCTGGGGAAAACAATGGTACAAGACCACGGGCGAATATGTTTCCGGCTACATCCCGCAGCCGGGAGACTGGGTATTTTACAGCTTCTCCGATGCCGGCAACACCTCACATGTGGCCATGGTGGAATACTGCACCATGGATGAAAACGGCATCGTGACCGTGCATGTGCTGGAAGGCAATATGCCCGACAGGGTACAGCGCAGTACCCATGTGCTCAGTGACTGGCGTGTGCTGGGCTACGGCACCGTACACGATCTGGCGGATACCACCCTGCAGGGCAGCTGCAGCGGCACCGAGGTGACCGAGGTGCAGAAAAAGCTGCAGTACCTGGGATATCTGGAGACCGAATATGTGACCGGCACCTACGGTCCCTCCACAGTCGTGGCAGTGCACAATTTTCAATCGGACCACGGCATCCTGTCTACAGGCATCACCGGACGGGACACTTCAGCTGCGCTATACACAGCCTACAGGGAAGCCTTCTGGCTGGATGACAACAATTTTACCGTACGTGCCGAGTATTGCTTAGAATGATCCGGGAGGCGAAGCATCATGCAGGACATGGTTCTGATCATCAACTTTGACGACAGCTCCAGCCGCGCCATCGCGCGCAGCCTGAGGGCGGAGCGCATTTACTGCCGCATTGTATCCGCCTCCGTCACCGAAAACGAAATTGCCGCCGCGGCCCCCATGGGACTGATTCTGTCCGGTGCTCCGGCCGGTGCAGCCGCGGAACCGGCTTTTGATCCCGCTGCCTGCCAGCTGCCTGTGCTGGCACTGGGCGCAGCCGCCGTACCGCTCGCCCGGGCACTGGGCGCCGAGGTGCAGCAGACCGCGCTGTGCGACAAGATCGGACACGTGCGTTTTCTTTCCTCTCCCCTGACCCGGAATCTGGAGGATTGCGACCGCCTGCTATCTGCTGTGCGGCGTCTGCGCCTGCCATCCGGGGTGGAGCAGATTGCCGAATGTGAGGGCGAGGTCATCGGCTTTGCCGACACGACCCGGCAGCTGTATGGCATGCAGTATACCATGGAATCCAACGATACGGACGGCATGTCGCTGCTGATGGGCTTTGTGACCGGCGTATGCGGCTGCAGCCGCTGGTGGGATTACGAAGCCTTTGTGCAGGGTGCGGTGGAAGATATCCGTTCCAAAGTCGGCGACGGCCGTGCCCTTTGCTCCATGACAGGCGGTCTGGACAGCGGTGTCAGCGCGCTGCTGGCACACAAGGCGTTGGGCGACCGTCTGCAGTGCGTATTTATCGATACCGGCCTGATGCGCGACCGCGAAGGCGAGCGCTTCCTGACCTTCTACCGCGATCAGATGGGCCTTAACATCTGCCATGTGCATGCCGAAGAGCGCTTTTTGCAGGCGCTCAAGGGTGTGCGTGACCCGCAGGAGAAAAAGGCCATCATCGGCGATGTACTGCAGCGTGTTCTGGATGAAACGCTGGCCAACCTGGGGCAGTTCAGCTGCGTCATCCGCGGCACCATCTGTACCGAGGTCATGAACGGCACCGGTCAGAACAAGCGTCCCGTCATCTATCCCGATCTGCCCCGTATTGAGCCCCTGCGCGAGCTGTTCAAAAGCGAAGTACGCGAAGCAGGCTCCTACATGGGCATGCCCGCCGAAGTGGTGGTCAAGCAGACCTTCCCGGGCAGCGGCCTGGCGCTGCGTGTGCTGGGCGAAGTCACCCCCGCCCGTCTGCAGACGCTGCGCGCCGCCGACGCCATCTTTACCGATGAGCTGAACACCGCAGGACAGCTCAAGCGCGTACGGCAGCACTTCTGCCTGCTGATGGAACTGCCGGGCAGCTCCACCCGTTCGGTCATTGTGCTCAAGGCCGTCAACATCGTGGAAGGCGCGCAGCAGTACTATCCTGCCCGACTGCCCGCCGACCTGCTCGAGCGCGTGACCACACGCATCCTGCACGACCGTCCCGAGGTGGAGCATGTGCTCTATGACCTGACCGCTTCCGAAACGACCGGCCGCGTGGAATGGCAGTAAGCCGTTTTCCGCCGCCACAGAGGAACTGATTTCATGCAGCTTTCACATCCCATCGGGCCCTATCAGGGTCTGGATCCCCGCGATTGCTTTATCGTTTCCAATGACCAGCAGGTGCCGATGGGCACCGGCACGGTCATCAGCTTCATGCAGGGCGAAATGTATCCCGACGCCCCGCTGCGCATTTTTATCTCCATCGAGGCGCAGCCCGCTGCCCGCAGCCTGCTGCTCGGCGCACTGCTGGCACGTGCCGAGGAAAAGAGAGCCGAAGCCCCCGGTCTGCGCGCACGGCTGTATACCATTGTATCGCCGGAAGACGCCGACCTGCTCTCCTTCTACGAAAAAGCCGGTTTCAAGGCTGATGACACGCAGGACGTGTGGCATTTTGAACTGCCCGCCTGGTCCTCCCGTGTACCGGTCAGCTGCAATCTGCTGCCGGTCACGCTGCGCAGTCAGGAGGATGCCATGGCCTTCATGCAGCGCCTCAACACCTACCGCATTGAGATGCTGGACATGAACACCATGATCCGCTGCATGCAGATGGAACATTTCTGCGCCCTCGGCTTTTACCGCGGCGTGAATCCCGTCAGTGAGGTGCTTCTGGCCGGTCAGGGCGACTCTGTTTCCCTGGTAGGTCTGTATGTACGCGCCGATTACCGCCGTCAGGGCTTTGCCAAGGCCATCATCGGTGCCGCGGCCGAGCAGCTGCGCTCCCACGGGGTGGAACACATCTCCGCCAACATTTTCAGCAGCATTCCGGCGCAGACCGCTTTGATGCGTGCTGCCGCCGCCCGCAAGATCCGCACCGTCGCTGTCATGCCCGGTGCCGACCTGGAGCCCGATCAATAAGAGTAAAAGAGGTATTGCTATGACCATCGGCCTGCTTTGCGCGATGAAATCCGAGATTGAATCGGTCATCGCCCACCTGACCATTGAAAAAGAAACCGAGATTGCCCGCACCACCGTGATGGAGGCGCACATCGGCGATCTTCATATCGTGGCCGCCGCCACCGGCATCTGCAAGGTGAACGCCGCCATTACCGCCCAGCTGCTCATCGACCGCTGGCAGGTGGAGCGCATCATCATGGTGGGCGTCGCCGGCGGCATGGATCCCCGTCTGGGCGTACACGCGCTGGCTTTCTCCGAGCGTCTTGCGCAGCACGATGTCGACCCCGGCATGCTGCGTCACCGTCCCACGCCCGATGCGGGCTATTTCCCCGGTGACGAGAAACTGTTGGACATCTGCCGCCGTCTGAACGAAGAAGGCAAGCTGCTCTACCCCGCCTTCTTCGGTACCATGGTCAGCGGTGAGCAGTTCATCGTGCAGGAGGGCCGTCAGCAGATCATCGACGCGTGGCATCCCCTGTGCGTGGATATGGAATCCGCAGCCGCCGCCCATGCCTGCTATGCCAATGGCATCCCCTGCGTGGCCATCCGCGCCATGAGCGATACCGGTGACGAAAGCGGCATGGACTCCTTTGAACGCAACGAAGTCAGTGCCGCCGAAGCTGCTGCCGGTGCCGCCGCCGCATTGCTGGAAGCGCTGGCGCAGGAAAAATAAGCTTCTGCCCAAACCGATTTACAACAAGGACGATGGAATTCATTCCATCGTCCTTGCTTTTTTATCAGGCATTAAAAAGGAGCCGCGGCACAAGGCCGCGGCTCCGGGGGTGTGAAATTACTTCACGAAGGTGGCAGCGGGAGTTTCAGCCAGCACGATGTCGCTGACCTTATCCAGCTGGACGGTGTAGGTGGCGCCGATCTCGATGGCATCCAGCAGAGCCTGAGCTTCTTCGAGGGAGCTCACGCGAGCGGTACGAACGATTTCGGTCCAGGCAGTGTCGGTGGGACGGTTGGCAATTTCAACGGGGCCGCTGGTCCACTGCACAGCGTAGTTATCAGCGCCGTAGAAGTTGGTGTCATAGTCGACCTTGCCGGCGTAGTCATCCTTCACATGCCCGACGATCTGCACGAAGTAGCTGTCGGGATCATGCACGAAGGCATCCTTGGGAATAACGAAGCCGTTGGAGAGTTCGAAGCCATAGATGTTGAACATGCCGGCGAACTCTTCGGAGGGGTTCTGCCACATATCGAAGCCGTGCAGGATGCAGGCATCCAGAACTTCCAGCTCGTAGGTGCCTTCAGCACGCTTGTAGGGACCGTAGGCTTCGATGGTCTGCAGGGTCTTGGAGGAAGCGGAGGAGCGGAAGCCGCCATGCTCGAAGAACAGGTCGCCGACAGCATCCTTCTCGTTTACCCAATCCTGGAAGAAGCTCTCATAGGTGTTGTAGGAGATGCGCTTCTCGCAGAAGTTCTGGATAGCATCCAGACCTTCGGTCAGCACGGACAGGAAGGGGATGTTCTTCTCTTCGCAGGCCTTGTCGATATCGTACCCGGGATCCTGGTTGGAGTGCTGGGGTACGTTGCACACGTAGTCAGCGGAAGCGGCAGCCATGGGGGCGGCAACGCTCTGGATGTACTTCAGGCCGTCAACATAGGCCAGACGGGTCCAACCGGACTTCAGGTTGTTCTGAGCGCCGTAGCCGCCCATGTAGCAGAAGGCAGCGGTCTTGCCGGCTTCCAGCACCTTGTCGTTTTCGGTAGCGGTGAGACGGAACACGAAGGAAGCGGTATCAGCGGTGTGGCCGGTGGTCAGGAAGGGATACACTTCAACGCCGCCGCCGAAGTCATTCTGCCACTCATACCAGTTGTCCCAGGCGGTCAGGGTGTAGGCAACAGACTTGTCGGTCAGAACCGGGCCGATTTCCGGATAGCCCAGATAGTCGAAGCCGCCCTTGTTGTTGCTGGAGGTCTGCACAGCGGCATACTGCTCGCCGTAGGCAATGTTGCCCTGACCAACCTGATAGTGGTTGATCATGGTCAGGTTCTCGACCAGAGCCTGATAATGGTCGCCGTGGCCATGGGTCAGCAGGATCTTATCCACTTCACGGGGATCGAAGCCCAAGGCTTCCAGGTTCAGCCAGTACTGGTAAGAGGCGCAGGTGTTGCCCTGGTCCAGCAGGGTCATGGTGCCATCATCGCCCAGGAACAGATAGATGTTAGTGTAGGAATCGCCGATGGAGTAGAAGCGGTCAGCCATCACTTCGAAGGGGATGCAGGAACCGTCGAAGCCGTAGGAGTGCTTTTCCTTGGCAGCGGACACTTCAGGCATCCAGCCCACGCCATCATAGGTGGTGTTGTCGGGGGTGACCAGCTTGCTGGCAGCCAGCACTTCGGGGTTCTTGTAGACATACAGCTGAGCGACCTTGGCGGTCTCGTAGGTGGTGTAGTCGCCGTCGAACACAGCGATCACAACGTACTTCTCGGGCTGGTAGTAGATCTCGCCGTCTTCGCCCACGGGGCAGACAACGATCTCTTCCAGGGTGGTGGGTTCGGCAGCCCAGCTGCCGGTCACCAGGGTGCCTTCGACGGTGGTGGTGTTATCCACGGCGAAGATCTGGCAGTCATCGGCCAGGGTATAGGTCTCTTCGAAGATGTTGGTGCAGTGGTTGCCATCGCCCACGGTGGTGGTGCGGGCATCGGCATCGGTGGCCAGCACCCAGGCCTGAGCCATCATGGCGCCGGGCTTGCCGCCCTCGCCGGTCAGCTCAACGCCGTACTTGGCGGAGTCCATGAAACCGATGCTGGGGCCGAAGCCGCCGGCCATCTGCATCAGGCGCTCGATGTTGATGATGTTGCCTTCGGCATCCATCACGAGCTCGATGCTGTTGTTGGCCTGGCACAGGGCTACCACGGCTTCAGCGCGGGTAACGCCGGTCAGGGCATTGGTCTGGGTCAGGGGAACGGTGGTGACGGTCTTCTTCTCGAAGGTACCGGCTTCGACGATCTCGACGGTCACGCAGCCGTTTTCATCCACCGTGGCGGGGGTGACGACCCAGCCCCAGGTGCTGGAGGCGGGCACGGATTCCGCGACAGCCAGGGCGGCGACGCAGATCAGCAGCACGCACAGGAGGATAGAAGCGATCTTCTTCATGGTGTATTCCTCTCTCTCAAATATTTCCGGCTCATTCTTCCTTTTCA
This sequence comes from Clostridia bacterium, assembly GCA_024404275.1. Lineage (GTDB taxonomy): Bacteria > Bacillota > Clostridia > Christensenellales > Aristaeellaceae > SFMI01. Next base: position 17,692 of record JAKSQG010000009.1, read on the forward strand.
GGCATCAGCATCGGCCGTTCATGCTGAACTTGTTTTTCGTTCCCGGTTCGATCCCGAAAACGTCACTGCAATACTAACAGCGAAAAGCGTGCCAAAATATGGATACCGGCAAAAAATTTTTCCCAACCCTATTTTTCAGCATCCATCTTTCATGACCTGCATGCAATTGAAAACGAATGAAATGAAATTGATTCGTGCTGCAACCTTCGGACCTCCTGCCGTTTTCGGATATACATTCCCCAATTCCATTCTGTTGTTCCAATGTAATGTCTGTCAAAAGCTCCTTCCTGACAGGTATTTGCGTTCTTTTCAACATGTTTCCATTTCGTACCGTATGAAACCATCTGAAACCTATTGGGACATTTTGAACATTTTGAACACCATATGTCTATTATCAACAGCTTTGATTGAAACAAAATAAAAGGAAAGCAAAACCATGACCGGTTTTTGCCTTCCTTTTCGTATTCAAACGGGTTCAAAATACGGTTTTATCACCCATTGTCTTTCTCTGCAGCAAATGATAGTTTCAAAAGCGTGCAGTGCGCTTTCATTCAATTCCATACTCCCGGATTTTTCGCCACAGGGTGGTTTTGCTCAAGCCCAGCATATCCGCCGCCTCTTTCTTGGTCTTGGCGATCAGAAGTGTATCCATGATCTTCTGGCGTTCCTTATCGCGCAGGGAGATGGTCGGAACCGCAGCGACCTGCTCTTCCTGAGGAGCCTCCTTCTGCGGGAGTACATTTTTCACATCGCCGAGGGTAATAAAGGTAGTGGAGCACAGCACCGCCAGCTGCTCGGAAACATTGCGCAGCTCACGCAGATTGCCCGGCCAGGGATAGCGCCCGATCAGGGTGGCGGCGTCCGGAGACAGACGGATCTATGTTTTACCGAATTTGGCCGCATAATAATTGAGATAATGCTGCATGATGAGTGCTGCATCGCCGTCCCTGCGGCGCAGCGGAGGCAGATTGATGGAAAGCACCTTCAGACGATAATACAGATCCTCGCGAAATTTGTTTTCCGCGATCAGCTGCGTCAGATCCTTGTTGGTGGCGCAGATGATGCGCACATCCACATCGATCACCTTATCGCTGCCGATACGGCGCACTTCGCGTTCCTGAATGATGCGCAGCAGACGGGTCTGCATCTCCAGCGGGATCTCACTGATCTCATCAAGGAAAATGGTGCCGGTGTGCGCCGACTCAAAAAAGCCTGCTTTGCCGTTTTTGTTGGCGCCTGTGAAGGCGCCGCCCACATAACCGAACAGCTCGCTTTCAAACAGCGAGGGAGAAATGGCCGCACAGTTGACCGCCACAAACGGTCTGTCGGCACGCTCGCTTTCGTTGTGGATGGACTGCGCTACCAGCTCCTTGCCGGTACCTGTCTCGCCAAAGAGCAGGATATTGGAATCCACCTTCGCGTACTGACGAGCCTGATGGATCATATCCTGCAAAACAGTACTTTCACCCAGAATATCCCTGAAATGATACTTGGCCTTGTTGGATTTTTCGTTGCGGACCGTGGGCATATTTCCGCTGACCACATTGCTTTCACGCACCTTGCGCATGGTGATAACGGTGCCCAGCTGACGGTCGGCATCAGTCATGCTGCTGCCGCTCATGCGGATGTATTCCCCGCCGATGCGCACGACTTCATCATGAAAGGGCTTGTTATAGCTGAGAAGATTCAGCAGATTGCCTTCCGGCAGCACTTTTTCGGTCGGACGACCGATCATTTCACTGCTCTTGCGGCCCAGCAGCATTTCCGCCACCGGATTGAAGGCACGCACAATACCGTTCTGGTCGACGGCGATGACACCGTCGCTGACGTGATTCAGCACCGCACGGTTTGTTGCGGATGATTCGCGCTCCGCCAAAAAGACCTGTGCGCAGCGTTTGGCCTCCGTAATGGCCAGAAAGATCGATTCCGCGGAGGAGATCAGTAAGCCGCTGGGCACGCCATACTCCTTGGCAAATTCCATGGTATGATAGCCGCCGATGATCATTTTTGCGCCGTTCTGAACGGCTTCCCGTACGCCCTCACGCAGGCTGTCCCGGACAATATCCGGTGTGGTAAACGCCATGACCGGAAAGGGATATTCCGCCCCGAGATAATCCACGCAGCAGGTCATGTTGGCGGTACCGACCACGCCGATGGCCATATCCCCGTAGCGTTCGACCGCCTGACGGATGGAGATGCGCAGATCGTTTGCGGTGATCGGAATCTCAACAATAGGCGTCATCGGGTTCTGATTGCGGATCGTAGAGGCTGTGCCGCCGCGGCTGACGACCACATCCGCCTTGAAATGCTTGGCCAGAATAATGGTCGGCGAGACCTCGCATTCCACGGTATAACGATAATCCAGCCCGTACAGATTGGGTCCGAAGACCTCATTATGCATGGACCAAGCCTGTTTGACAAAGGGGATCATCGTAGGGGACGGCAGCGCAAAGTCAATGTGAACCATGTTTTTTCCTCCAGAACCGACGCGGCATTCCTTTTCGCCTGAAAAGGGTGTTTCCTCATTCTCTATGCAAATCCCGTGCCATCTTCATTCCATTATGTTTCAAAAATATTCAAGTTTTGGAAGTCTTCAGCCGGCACGCCGCATCCAATGCCGTGGCAGGATGATTATACCGTTTTTTTGATTCAAATAATAGCATTTTATTTCAACTTGTTTCATTTAAGCAAAGAGGGTGTGCAGGAGAAAAAGACATTGATTCTTCTTCCTATTAAAAAAAATGGTCAGCAGCATCCTTTCGTCAACTGTTTGGCACATTTTTTGCAGATAATCTCAGTGGAGTATATTGTTTCCCGAAAATTGAAGATCCTGCATCCCGTTTTTGCGGGATGCTGTCCTGCCCCATCCTCTGCATAGAAGGAGGCCGATCGGGTGATAAAAGAACTGATTCCCTTTCAAAAGCGTCTGAACCGGCAGGCATTGCTGCGTAGTACAGCGCTTGCCGCCGCCATCGGAGCTGGCACTGCCGCCTGCGTGCTGCTCGTTTATCGGCTACTGACCGATACCCGCAGTCCCATCCTGCCGCTCATCGCAGGTACAGCCGCGGCGCTGATCGCATTCTTGATTTTTTATCTGTTTGTGTTCCGTGCGAATGAAAAAAAGACCGCCGCGTATCTTGACCGTCAGGGATTGCAATAGCGTGTGCTGACCATGGTCACGAATCAATCTCTGAATGACCCCATCAGTCAGCTGCAGCGGCAGGATGCCCTGCGCCATATCGCGAAGCTCTCCCCCCGCGACATCAAAGTGAAAGCACCCGTGAAAAGTCTGATTGCACTGCTGTGCATCGTTGTGCTGATCACGCCGCTTGCGATCATTCCCGGACCGTATCTGACTTTGAACAACGGTGAGGATGCCGCACTGCGGCGCTCGCAGGAAGCGCAGCTGGTCGATCAGCTGCTGGAAGACCTGCGCCGCCGCATTGAAGAATCCTCCCTCAGTGAGGAAAGGCGGCAGGAGCTGCTCGCCTGGCTGGACAGTCTGTCCGGTGATGCGCAGATCGATATGAAGCAGCTGGCGGATATCATCGCGCAGGCGCAGCAGATGGAAGAACACATCGCCAACGAGGAATCCTACGGCGCGGTGATGGCATAGATGCTGGCGCAGCCGCACTTTGCAGGTTTGGCCAAAGCCATCCTCAACGCCGACATCGACGAGATGAACACCTACTTTGATGAGCTGGAAGCCAGTCTTGTTGTGCTGGAGCAGGAGCCGCTGTGCGCCGAGCTGATGGAGATCCGCAATGAAGCGATGGCCATCAACGCCCGCGCGTAGGAAGACGAAGGTGACACCTCCGTCACCGGCGCCTTCAATACGCTGGCCAGCGGTTTCTATCTGGCATCCATCGGCGGCTTTTCCCACGAGGATACCGTTCAGCTGGTACATGAGGACCTGTTCCAGTGCCGCCTGACCATTCTGGGTATGCTGCAGGCGATGAGCTCATCGGGTAACGGCAGTGTGGACCGTGAACGTGCACAGACCGATGTATCCGTCAAGCAGGAGACACACGAAGAAAACGGCACTGCCGCCGGCAAGACGGAACAGGACGAAAACGGCATCCTCAGCGGCGGCATTGACGGCATTGCCTCGGAAAGTCTGGGCGCAGCCATCCGTTTCAATCAGCCCGATGAGATGATGTGGGATCCCGACCGCAAGGAGACCCTTCCCTACCGTGAGGTATACGGCAAGTATTACCTGCAATTGCTCGAAGGCATGGAGAACGGTCTGTGGGACGAAAACACCTATGACGAGATCAACCGTTATTTTAATGGATTGTAATCAGTAAAGAAGAAAAGCAGGAGGATATGAACATGACCAACGAAGCGGATATCCTGCGTTTCGGCGAATATTGCCGCAGCGCTATCGAAGAGATCGGCAAGGACATCGTAGGCCAGAAGGATGTTGTGGAAGGCGTTGTGACCGCCATGATCGCCGGCGGCAACGTGCTGCTGGAGGGTGTTCCCGGTACCGGCAAGACCCGTCTGATCCGCTCTGTCGGTCAGACCTTCGGCCTCAGCTTTTCCCGTATCCAGTTTACCCCCGATATGATGCCCGCTGATGTGACCGGCGTGCAGGTGCTGGAAAAGAAGGCCGACGGTACCGCCGCCTTCCGCTTCCAGCCCGGTCCCGTATTTGCCAACATCGTGCTGGCGGATGAGATCAACCGCGCAACGCCCAAGACGCAGTCGGCTTTGCTGCAGGCCATGGAAGAGCACCGCTTCAGCGTAGGCGGCACCGACCACATTCTGGAGGAGCCCTTCTTTGTTCTGGCGACCCAGAACCCCATTGAGCAGGAAGGTACCTATCCCC
>JAKSQG010000090.1 GCA_024404275.1 Clostridia bacterium
CATCGGACGCGGCAACACCGCCCGCACGGAATACAGCGCTTATGAGGGCAGCGGCGTCATCGTTTCCTATGCCGTAACAGAGGGCAGTGAAGTCAAAAAAGGCGATGTGCTGTTTGAGACCATTGACGGCGTGTATGCCGGTCCCCGTACCGACCTGACCGTCATCAAGGCCGTCGCGAACGGCGTCATCACCGGTACCGCCGTGTCCTTGGGTGCTGCTGTGACCGCGGAGGATACGATCTGCACGCTGGCACCCGATGAGGCCCTGCGTGTGGAAGCGGAAGTGGAGGAGGAGAGCCTGTCTGCCTTCCCGGTCGGCAGCCGTGTGACCGTATACTTTACCTATGTCGGCAACGGCGATTACAGCGTCGGCGGTGTGGTGGAGCAGGTTTCGGCCTTTGGCTATGCCGATGAGAGCGGCGAGAATGAGCAGTCCTTCTACAAGGCCATTGTGAAGCTGGATGACATTACCGGCATCAGCTACGGTATGAATGTAACGGTGGTCAACAACTGATCCTGACCGTATCAAGACATAAAAAAGCGGTTCACGGAGCGAATGCTCTGTGAACCGTTTTGCATATACAAATCAAGGATCGCTCTTCTTGAGCGCATAGCCGATGCCGCGGCGGGAATGAATCTGCGCGTCGGCACCAATCAAACGGAGCTTTTTGCGCAGAGAAGAGATATAGACCCAGACAGTGCCGATATCCGCGTTGCTGTCAATGCCCCAGACACGTTCCCGCAATGTTTCGGTGGAAAAGAAAATGCCGCTGTTGCGCATGAAAAAGGCCATCAGCTGTTTTTCCAGATGACTGAGCGGTACGGTGCGGTCTTTGCAAAGGAGGATGCTGTTCATTTCATCCAGCTGCAGTGCGCCGATGGAAAGGTGCTGCACTTTGAGAAACGGACGGCGCAGCAAGGCACGGATACGTGCAAGCAACTCCTCCGCGGCAAAATCTCCGTACAGATAATCATCTGCCCCGGCATCCAGCCCGGCAATACGATCTTCAACCGAGGCTTCGGCACTGAACAGCATGACCGGTGTATGATAGCCTGCCTGACGCAGTGCTGTCAGGACGGAAAGCCCGTCCCCGTCGGGCAACAGAGTATCCAGAAGAATGCCGTCATATTGATTACTTTGCGCAGATTTGAGCGCACGAATGCCATCGGATACCGTGAAAACATCGTAATCACGGCAAAGAACGCTCCAAAGCAATTCGCGTCTGCCTTCATCGCTTGAGGCTAAAAGAATTTTCACGGCATCAACCCTCCGCGCTCTAATGTACAGACGAATGCGGAGCTTCGTCCTCGTCCGCGAAGGCCATGCAAGGCCATGCAGGGTCATGTGCAAAGCGGACGATTTTTGATATCATTCCGTCAGTTCTGGCCGTAGTAGGCATTCTTTCCGTGCTTGCGGAAATAGTGCTTGTCAAGCAAGTACCCGTCTGCCTCGGGCACGCCGGGACGAATCTGCTCGGTCAGCAGCGCCATGCGGGCTACTTCTTCCAGTACGGCGGCGTGGTAAACGGCTTCATCGGCGTTCTTGCCCCACGCGAAGGGACCGTGATTCTGCACCAGAATGGCGGGTACCTCCATGGGGTCCTTGCCCTGCAGCGTTTCCAGAATGACCAGACCGGTGTTTTTTTCGTAAGCGCCGTTGACTTCCTCGGCGGTCAGTTTACGGGCACAGGGGATGGGACCGTGGAAATAATCGGCATGCGTGGTACCATAGGCGGGGATGCAGCGACCCGTCTGCGCAAAGGCAGTGGCATGGGTGGAGTGCGTGTGCACAATGCCGCCCATTTGCGGATATGCCTTATACAGCTCCAGATGGGTGGGCGTATCGGAGGAAGGGCGGAAGCGACCTTCGGCGACCTCGCCGTCCAGCGTCATGACCACCATGTCCTCCGGCTGCATGGTGTCGTAGGAGACACCGCTGGGCTTGATGACCACCAGTTTGCTCTCGGGATCGATGGCCGAAACATTGCCCCAGGTGAACAGCACGAGCCCGTGCTTTACCAGATCGAGATTGGCCTTGCAGACTTGTTCCTTCAGTTTCTCCAGCATAGAAATACCCCTTTCTTCAGGTGTCGATCAGGGCTTTTTGCAGCTCTGACATGGTGTAAAACTTCCATTTTGTGGGCACGTTGTTATCACAGAATCGCTCGGGGTCAAACAGCGCACCGCTCATGCCGGCGTTGAGCCCGGCTTCCACATCCAGTGAACGGTCGCCGATCATGATGCACTGAGCGACATCGAGCTTATGCTTTTGCACGAGATGATTCAGCGCGTCGGGGGCGGGCTTGCGGGGAAAGGCATCATCCTTGGTGATGGCATCGGTGAAATACCCGTCCAGACCGTAATGCGCCAGCGCTTCCATGCTGCGGTGATCGCGGTGGGAGTAGAGATAGTTTTTGCCGCCCTGTTCGCAGATGGCGCGAAGGGCTTCCCGTACACCGTCGTAGGGGCGCATGGTCTCAAAGGTCTCCATGGCCTCGGCGTATGTTTCACGGATTGCCAGCAGCTCTTTTGCGGGGACGCCGAAACGCTGCTCCAGCTGCGCTGCCGTCCAACTGAGGGAGTGCTTGGTCATCCAGCGCAGTTCATCGAAAGGAATGACGATGCCCTTATCGCGGCAGGCGAGCTCATACGAACGTGTCACGGCGTCATAGGTGTCAAACAATGTGCCATCGTAATCCCAGAAAAAATGCTGAAAAATCATGGCGTTCTCCTTTGTAATCGGTGTTATTTGCCTTTGACCATGGTGAGGGCGATGCGCTTTTTCTTTTCATCCACTTCTACCACCCACACGGTGACGACATCGCCCACTTTGACTGCCTCGGAGGGGTGACGGATGAAGCGGTCGCACAAGCGGCTGATGTGCACCAGACCATCCTGATGCACGCCGATATCCACAAAGGCACCGAAATCGGCCACATTGCGCACGGTGCCGGTCAGCTCCATGCCGGGCTTTAAGTCCTTGATGTCCAGCACATCGGTGCGCAGCACGGGACGGGGTAAATCCTCACGCGGGTCACGCCCGGGGCGCGACAGCTCACTGACGATATCCTGCAGGGTGGGCAGACCGATGTTCAGTTCTCCCGCCAGCTTGTTTTTGTCGCAGGCGGCAAAGCGGTTACTGATATCGGGCAGACCGCCCTTTTTGAGCGCCGCGGCTTCATAGCCGAGGTGCGTAAGCAGCGCCCTTGCGGCGGGATAGCTTTCGGGATGGACGGCGGTGGCATCCAACGGCTCCCGGCTGTCCGCCACGCGCAGGAAGCCGGCGCACTGCTCAAAGGCTTTTGCGCCCAATTTGGGTACTTTTTTGAGGGCGGCACGGCTGGGAATGCCGTTTTCCTCACGGTACGCCACAATGTTCTTGGCCAGCGCGGGACCAATGCCGGCGACATGGCTGAGCAGCTCCGCCGAGGCGGTGGAGACTTCCACACCCACGGCGTTGACGCACTGCTCCACCACGCCATCCAAAGCGGCGGTCAGTTCATTCTGTTTCAGATCGTGCTGATACTGTCCCACGCCGATGGCCTTGGGGTCGATCTTGACCAGTTCAGCCAAGGGGTCCTGCATGCGGCGTGCGATGGAGACAGCACTGCGCAGGGAGACATCAAATTCGGGAAATTCCTGCGCGGCGAGCTTGCTGGCGGAATACACGGAGGCGCCCGCCTCGCTGACGATCATGTAGGCGGTACCGGGCAGGTCGGGCAGCAGGGATACGATAAACTGCTCACTCTCACGGCTGGCGGTGCCGTTGCCGATGGCGATGGCGGTCACATGATGGCGGCGGCACATGGCGGTGATGAGCCGTGCGCTTTGCGCCTTGGCGGCCTCCTGACCGGGCAGGGTAAAGTGACCCACGCCCGTCTAAAGCACCTTGCCGTTTTCATCCACTACTGCCAGCTTGCAGCCCGTGCGGAAGCCGGGGTCCACGCCCAGCGTGACCTTTCCCTTGATGGGCGGCTGCATCAGCAGCTGGTGCAGGTTCTGCGAAAAGACCCGGATGGCGCCCGCGTTGGCACGGTCGGTCAGTTCGTTACGCACTTCACGCTCCAGCGAGGGCTGCAGCAGACGGGACCAGGCATCGTCACAGGCGGCAGCCACCTGCAGGGCAGAGGGGGACATGCCGCGGACAAAGCCGCCGCGAAGCATGGCTTCGGCTTTTTCGGTGGGCACAGAGACCGATACCTTCAAAAATTCCTCACGTTCACCGCGGTTCAGGGCAAGAATGCGGTGAGCGGCGGCACGGACGACAGGCTCGGAATACTCGTAATACATACGGTATACGCTGTCTTCTTCTTTTGCGGCAGCGCTGCGGATCACACCCTCACGGAAATACAGCGCCCGCAGGCTTTGACGGATGGCGGCGTCATCGCTGATGTTCTCGGCGATAATATCCCGCGCACCGGCAAGGGCGTCATCGACATCCTCCACGCCCTTCTCCGCATTGATGTAGCGCGAAGCCTCCAGCTGCACATCGCCGCGGGGATATTGCTGCATCAGCCATTCTGCCAGCTTTTCCAGCCCCTTTTCACGGGCGATGGTGGCACGCGTGCGGCGTTTGGGACGATAGGGACGGTACAGGTCCTCCAGCTCGGAAAGAGTAACGGCGGCATTGAGCTTCTGTTTAAGCTCTTCCGACAGGACGTTCAGTTCGGTCAGGCTCTTTTCAATCTCCTGACGGCGCTTTTCCAGAGAGCGCAGGTATTCCAGCCGCTCGGATAATTCACGCAGCAGCTGATCATCCAGCGAGCCGGTGGCTTCCTTGCGGTAGCGGGCGATGAAGGGGATGGTGTTGCCGGCATCCAGCAGGGTGATAACCGCCTGTACCTGTTCGGGACGCAGTGAAAATTCCTTGGCTAAAATCAGCGAAAAATCCATATTATCCTCTCAAAAGCTGTTTCCATTGTTCAAAAGTGATGCAGCATACGCGTTCATCGGCAGCGATGTCGTCTGCTGTCTTTTTCGGCCTTGCACCGATGTCGATGCGCAGGGTGTGCATGTTGAGGCGCTGCATCACATGGTGGGAGGCACGGTTTCGGATATCGCAGCAGGCGATGATGCGCTTGAAACCCAACTCCTCAAAACCAAAGCGCAATAGCGCCTGCCCCATTTCGGTTACATAACCGTGACCGCGGTATTCGGGCAGCAGAATCCACCCAATCTCACCCATCTCATCATCGACATACTGTATGCTGCCGTCGCCGATGGCAGTGCCGTCTTCTTTTTTGATCAGCACATATTCGCGGTCCCTGATGGGCTGTTCCTGCCAGCCCTTCAGAGCATAATTCAAAAACCGGTCGGTATCCTGCTCCACCGTCATGCCGGGACGCCCCCAATAATACAGATATCGGGTGGTATCGGGGTCGGCGGCGATGGCACGCACCAGGGGACGATCCCCCGCGGTAAAGGGACGAAGTGTCAGACGGGCGGTCTCCAGCATCTCACTCACAGCGGTCCGCCTCCATGACTGATATGGTCGAAGGTCACGGGCAAACGATCCTCATACAGATGGGCTTCACTGGCAAAGGTCATGACCCGCGGAATAATGGCATCGCCCTCTCCTGTGAAGCTGATGGCGGTGATGCCCGTGTGGCAAATGGTAAAGTGCAGGGAGAGCAGCGGATAGGGGATATCCAGCACATGGCTCAAAAACGCCATGCCGAATCCGTGATGGGCAAACAGGGCTACGCGGCGGTCATTCGGCTGCTCGGCGATATAGCAATGGCGGGTCGTATCGTGACGATATCCCAAAGTCTGCAAAAATTCATCCGTTTCCCGCCCGATGCGCTCCATGCCGCTCTCTACGGGCGTATTGGCAAAGGCGGGGTGCTTGTACCATTCCATGCCGAGGGAAAGCACCGCGGGGTCACGGAAAAGTGCCTTGGCTTCCGGGTCGGAATACAGCCAGTGTTTTTTTCCGTCTGAGGCGCGCACCATCTCCTGCCAGGCTTTGTCCTCGCGGCAGAATTCCAACGGAATGACGGGCAGCCGTGAAAGCTCCGCCGTGGGCTGCGCCGTCTGCATGGCACGTACATGGGAGGAGGAGTACACAGCGCTCAATCCAAGTCCTCCAAGACGGCGTCCGGCTGCTTCGGCCTGCCTTTTGCCGAGGGGAATCAGCTCATCCGGCTGATAGGTTGGAAAACCATGGCGAACATAATACAATATCATCGGTTTGCCTCCGATTGTTGAAAGGTGATCAGATGCAGTTCGGGTTTGGCGTGCAGGCGCAGCGGCAGCCCGGTATAGCCGACGCCGCGGCTGATGATGCACTCCGTACCGTTTTCGTTGAATTGTCCCGCCAGATGGCGCAAGCCGAAACTGCGGGAAAGATGCGAGCCGGTTCTGATGTGCAGCCCAAAAGGATTGATCTGTCCGCCGTGCGTGTGCCCGCACAGTGCCAGAAAGAACGGCGGTTTTTCAGAATAACGGAAGGCATCGGGCAGGGCGTCGGGGGAGTGCGGCAGGAAGATGATGCCGTCGGCTTCCAAGCAGCTGCTGAAGGCGGCTGCATAATCGGGTGTGCCGCAGATGACATCATCTACAGCACAAAGCCCCAGCTTTTTGTCCCGGATGTGCAGCACGGTGCTGCTGTTGATAAGCGGCTTGATGCCGTTATCGGACAGGGCTCGATAAAGTTCTTCTTCGGATATGTCTGCGCGGTCATGGTTGCCTGCACAGCCATAGACGCCCAAAGGCGCTGTCAGGGCTTTCAGATGTGTCAGCGCCGTCAGCGAGGTGGGACCGTCCTCACCGTAATCGCCGCCCAGAATAATCAAATCGGGCTTCAGACTGTTGATTTGTTCAACAAGCTCGTGAAGCCGCTGCAGGTCCAGAAAGAGTCCGTAATGAATATCGGAACAGTAAACCGCCTTCAGTCCATCCAGCTCACAAAGGGCAGAGGGCAGCGGAACGGTATTGTGGATCACAGAAAGGGTTTTGCGATGATGCCGGGCATGGTATTTTTTCGCAAAGGGCAACAAAAGCAGGAGCCGTCCGGGCAGGGAAGGACGATGTGGATGATATTCCCGCATAGGCGGCAGCCTCCTTTCTGTTCCTTTTATTCTATCATAAACGGCCGCTTATCGCAAACGGGAAAAACCGTCTGCCGCCAAGTGAAAAAAGGAGGTTGACTCGACCGCAAAGGAATCCTAAAATAAAAGCATCCCGGAAGGATGATGTCCGAGTTTTCCTGAAGGATTTGTCCCCCTGCTTGCTCCTGTGACGATGCGCGGAAGCGCGAAGGATTGTATGACATAGCAAAATATTCTGGATTATATCAAATGGCGCGGCGATCTGTCTGTGGAAACCGTGCCGCTGTGCCCGGTCGACCTGCTGATCCTGTCTGAAATGATCTACAGCCCGCTGGAAGATTTGAAGGGGCTTACAGGCCCGTTGGGTTTGCTGGCGGCAAGACTGGGTCCTGCCCCTGACGAAAAAGAGGAAAAAACACGGTTGAGC
>JAKSQG010000091.1 GCA_024404275.1 Clostridia bacterium
CATCATTTTTCCATGGGCTGCCGTTCACCGGCGGCCCTTTTTTGTTTTTTCTCTGTACAAATTGTATCTTTTTCTTGAATCATTTATACTACAAATATTCAATTTTGTAGCAATAGGTTGAAAAAAAACATATAAGTGCTATAATAACGATAACACAATATCTTCCGAGTGCCCGCTGACCCACGCGGCCGCCTGCACCAATGAGTCCGATAAGCAATTATCCGACTTGCCTTTTGCGAAGGAAGGGTGTGCGGATACCAAACGTATCCGGTTTTCCCCTATTCCCACATTTGCAAGGAGGTCTTTTCGTATGTCCAAGAATCTGATGGACAAAGAGGTAACCCGCCGTCAATTCATGGCGATGACCGGTAAGGGCATCGCCGGCGTGGCGATCTCCACCAGCCTGCTCAACCTGATGGGCGTTACCCGCGCTCAGGCGGATGCCGGCCTGGTCTCCACCATCGCTACCCCCGACTACCTGCTGGTCGCCAACGGCGCCAAGTGCACCGGCTGCCAGCGCTGCGAGTTCAACTGCTCCATGGTCAACGAGGGTGAAGTTCGTCCCTACCTGAGCCGTATCCGTGTTCGCCAGAACATGTATTTCGGCGCCAACGGCCCCACCGAGGACTATCGTCACGGTGATGGCGTGTACGGCAGCTGGAGCTTCGGCCCCGACACCTGCAAGCAGTGTGCCGATCCCGCCTGCGCCAAGGCCTGCCCCATGAGCGCGATCTCCGCTGATCCTGTGACCGGCGCCCGCGTGATCGATGAGAGCGCCTGCGTTGGCTGCGGTATGTGCGTTCAGGCTTGCCCCTGGCATATGCCCCGTATCAACCCCGAGAAGAGAAAGTCTACCAAGTGCATCTCCTGCGGCGCTTGCGTGGCCGGCTGCCCGACCAGCGCTCTCCGCATGATTCCTTGGGAAGATGTCGCGGCCGCGATGTAAGGAGGAAATAAACAATGACTACTTATGGTTGGACCGGAAGTCTGCTTCGTATCAACCTGACGAATCAGACCTCCTCTATCGAAAGCAGCTCCAAGTACTTCAGCTACATCGGCGGCAAGGGCATGGCCAACCGCATCGTGTATGATGAGGTTCCGATGGGCATCGATCCCATCGCTCCCGAAAGCAAGGTTGTTCTGGCCGTCGGCCCCAACACCGCTTCTTCCGCCCCCACCTCCGGCCGTACCACCATTTCTTTCCTGAGCCCCTTCACCAAGGGCAACGCCATCGTTGACGCCCACATCGGCGGCGACATCGGCGTGCAGGTCAAGCAGTGCGGCTACGACGCCGTCATCATCGAGGGCGAATCCGCTGCCCCCGTGTATGTCTACGTCAACGATGACAAGGTCTCCTTCGTGGATGCCTCCAACCTGTGGGGCAAGACCACTTCCGATACCACCGCTGAAGTCACCAAGGCCACCCAGCCCGGTACTGCTGTGCTGTCCATCGGCCCTGCCGGTGAGTCCCTGCTGAACCTGTCCTGCGTGATCACCGGTGTGGCTCACTGCGGCGGCGCCGGTTCCGGTAAGCTGTTCGGCGCCAAGAAGCTGAAGGCTCTGGCCTTCTGCGGCACCAAGGCTGTCAAGCTGGCTGATGTCAAGGCTGTCAAGGCCCTGAACGATTACGTCATCGGCGACCTGATGGGCTCCAACAACAACCACGTGGTTCCCACCGTTGCCCAGTCCTGGTCTGAGTACGAGAACAGCGGTTCCCGTTGGACCGGCCATCCCGGCATGACCTGGGGCGCTGCTGAAGGCGGCCCCATCGATACCGGTGAATCCGCTCCCGGCCAGCCCACCCTGATCGGCTACCGCTGCCAGAAGGCCGTTAAGGACCATGGCGCCATCGCCGAAAAGTACACCGTCAAGATGACCGGCTGCGCCACCTGCCCCATCCGCTGCTACGGCGGTGTGGATGTTCCTCAGCTGGAGAAGACCTGGGGCGTCAAGGGCTCTCATGCCAACACCTGCCTGGGCAACCGCGGCTGCGGCTTCAACGGTCTGGTCAGCAATGTGGCCGACGTTGACGAAAAGGGCGATGGCGCCTTCATGGCTGGCATCTATGCCGCCATCAAGGTCGACGATGCCGGTCTGTGGGACAACTACGGCGAGCTGGCTGCTACCCTGAAGTACTTCATGGCCAACGACAATGCTTACATGAAGCAGGTCCTGACCGAGGAAGAATACAATGCCATCGACTGGTCCAAGAGCGCCAACGGCGACCTGACCTTCATCGATGATATCATTGCCTGCCTGTGCAACCCCAACCACTCCATGCGCAACCTGGCCATGGGCGCCTACTATGTCGATCAGAAGTATCATGACATCGTCGGTGACGATTACCTCAACAGCTCCGCCATCGGTCTGTGGGGCGTGATGGGCGGCAAGCGCCATCACGGCAACGAGTGCGCCGCTCAGGTTGGCTGGCTGACCAACACCATCTACAACCGCGACGGTATGTGCCATACCATCGTCAACATCACCGGTTCCGGTCTGCCCTACGAGATCCAGAAGCGCATCATCGAAGACATCTTCGGCGAGGGCGCCCTGGATGCTCCCAACAACTACACCAAGATGAACGCCAACAAGGCCAAGTTCGCCAAGTTCGGTGTTGTCCGTCAGGTGATGCATGACAGCCTGACCCTGTGCAACTGGGTGTGGCCCATGACCTTCAGCCCCCGCAAGGAGCGCGGCTACAAGGGCGACCTGAGCGTGGAAGCTCAGTATATGTCCGCCGTCACCGGCGCTGCCGTGACCGAGAAGGAACTGGACGACGCCGCCGAGCGCGTTATCCAGCTGTCCCGCGCCATGACCGTGCTGGCCTATGGCACCAACGACATGCGCAACGAGCATGACACCCCCGCCGGCTTCATCGTGACCCCCGATGAGGGCAAGCCCCTCTATCAGCCCGGCACCAACAAGCTGGACGCCGAGGACGTGCAGGATGCCCTGACCATGTTCTACAAGGAGTTCGGCTGGGACGAGAAGCTGGGCTGCCCCACCCGCGCTACCCTCGAGAAGTTCAATCTGGCCGATGTGGCTGATGACCTCGAGTCCAAGGGTCTGCTGCCCGCATGAGTCTTTTCAAAAGGATAATCGGCCTGGAGCAAAAGGTCGAGCAGCCTTCTGAACAGCCCGTTGCCGACGAGACCGCGGCGGAAGCCCTTGTGGCCGAAGCCGCGGCCCCCGCGGCGGCGGAGGAAGTGACCGAAGAAGCCGCCGAGGCTGAAAATGCCGAGGATGTGACTGAAGAGGTCGCCCCCGAGGAAGAAGCTGAGCCCGAGCTGAACAAACCGCTGGAGCTGTATAAGGTCATCCGCAAGAAGACCGAAAAGAGCGAAACGGTCAGCCGTACCCAGCTGCTGTTCCAGCCCCCCGAGGGATTGGAAAAAGAAGACGTCACCGCTTTGCTCGACAGCCTGAACGGCGAGGAAAGGCCCGAGGAGCTGAAGGACATCACCTTTGTCAAGGGACGCAAGGATGTATGGTACTATGACGGTACCATCATGACCCCGCACTATGCGGAGCTGTATTCCATGATCCAGGAAAAGGACCTGCTGCACACCATCGCCTCCGTTGCCCGTTCCGATTCCCATCTTTACCCCCTCGTCACTTCCTTCAGGAAGCTGATGGATGTGCCCTTCCGCATGACGGAGGATGAGCTGCTGGGTGCCGAGGCACGCTTCATGCTCAGCCCCGAATATGAGGATATCCGCACCGTCACCGCTTCCAACGGCGTAAAAGGCTTTTACTCCACCAAGTATCTCACTTGGGCGTATGCCGATTCGCTGCACGAGTGGTACGAGGTCGGCATGGACGAGAATCCTTAAGGCTGCCCGATTGCTTGATGAATCGCACCTTTGCCCCGTTTGGGGCAAGGGTGTTTTTTTGCGCACAAAAAAGGAAGCCGCCTGCCTGCAGCTTCCTTTTATTGTCAGTTGCGTTCGTTGAGGATGACGATGTCACCGCTTTGAATCACCGTGCCGCCGTGGGCGATGAGCGACTGGTCGCCCCGCATGATCATCACCACGGTCTGGTCGTTGCGCAGCGTGATTTCGCACAGCTGCCGCCCGCACCAGGGATGGCTCTCATCAATGTGCTGTTCGTTGAGCAAGCCCCAATCCTTATCGGTGATGGAGCCGCCGCTGACCACCAGCGTATCGCCGGGCAGAATGCGCGTATCGCCCCTCGGGTGCAGCTGCTCCTCACCGCGCAATATCAGCACGATGCGCCCGCCGCCCAGTACCTCCGCAGGTCGGGCTTCGGCAATGGTCATGTTTGCCCACGGATGCCGCTCCGACACATCCAGATGCATAAACTGCACGGTGGAGTGCTCCTCGTAATCGGAGAAGGTCTTCATCACATTGTCATGCGGGTCGATCATGTGCAGCTTCTTTGCCGCAAAGGGAATGAGCGATCCCTGCAGCAGAATGGAAAACAGCACGATAAAGAACGTCATGTAGAACAGCGAGAACGCCAGCTCCGTATGCAGCGCAAGCACCGCCATAACGGCAAAAACAATGGCGCTGGCGCCTCTGAGTCCGCAAAAGCTGACCATCAATATCTGGTTGTTCTTTGCCCTGAAGGGCTTCAGCAGCCCGAACACCACCGCGGGGCGGGCGACAAAGGTCAAAAACGCGGCAATGGCCAGTGCCCTTGGCGCCGCGGTGAGCAGCAGCTCAGGGCGGCAGTTGAGACCCAGCACAAAGAACACCATCACCTGCATAAAGCCCGTGATGCCGTCAAAAAAGTGCACCAGCTGGCGTTTGCCGGGCAGCTTGCTGTTGCCCAGCACAATGCCTGTCAGATAGACCGCCAGATATCCGTTGCCGCCCAGCACTGCCGCCAGCGCGTAGGAAAGCATGCCCACGGACAAAATGACCAGCATCAGTGCGGCGTCATCACGCACACGCGCACGACGCAGCACATATACCACGCCATAACCCAGACCAAAGCCCACCAGCAGGCCGAACACGATCTGCTTTGTCACCATCAGCACCACATCGCCTGTGCCCATGCTATGCTGCAGCAGCGCCAGCGACAGCAGCGTCATGATGCTGGCGGCAGGATCGTTGGAACCGCTCTCCAGCTCGAGCAGCGGCGCCGTGCCGTACTTGAGGTTCAGTCTGCGGCTGCGCAGGATCGAGAACACCGATGCGGCGTCCGTCGATGCAATGACCGAGCCGCACAGCAATCCCTGCGCAAAGGTGGTCTTCAGGCACAGGCAGCAAAAGGCCGCCGTCAGCAGTGCCGTCAGCACCACGCCCGCGGTGGAAAGCAAGCCCGCCTTCACCGCGGTGGATTTTGACCGCTGCCACCCCGTGCCGTAGCCGCCGTAGAACATGATGATCATCAGACCGATGGTGCAAAGGTTCTCCGCCGTTTCAAGCCCCTGCATATCCGCAGGCATCACACCGATCGCGCCTGCCAGCTGTCCCAGCCCCAGAAACAGGATCAGGGCGGGCACGCCCAGTTTAACGCACAGGCGCTCCATCAATATGCATATGATCAGTATGACCGATATGATCAGCAGCCACGTCTCCATGTACCGCCCTCCTTTCCGGATGCCTTGGGCATTACAGCTCCGCCTCCAGGCGGACGCAGCGGCCCACCACGTGCAGCTCGTTCACAGGGGTGATCTCGCTCTCACACTTATCATCATAGTGCTGCAGCAGCACCTTGAAGTTATCCAGCTTTTTGACCACGCGCAGCACACGCCCCAGCGGGGTCTCGATGAGCATCATCGCCCCGTCCACAGGCGATTGCGCCGGCACCACCAGCACCAGATCGCCGCGGTTGACGCGGAAGCCGCGCATCTGGTTATCGGGCGCCATAAAATAGAACACCTTGTCGGGGGCAGCGCCCTCGATCTTGCCGTTCTCAATGGGCAGCAGACGGTGCGCCACCTCCGCCATCACGGCATTGCGCACAGGCACACGCTTGAGCACGCTGCTCAGCGCGTCCAGCCAGATGCTGCCGCCCGCCTTATCCCCCGTGGAAGCCACCGCCTCGGCATCGCCTTCGCTGCGCAGGGCGGCCTTTTTCTTTTCGGTCACGCGGGCACGCGGCATGGTATCCACCGCCGTCTGCAGGTCTACCGTGGCGGCGATATCGTCGAGGCTGAACTCCGCCTCGGTGGTCTGCTGCAGACCCATCGATTTCAGGATGCGCCGTGCCTGGTCATCGGGAATGATGCGCTTGCCCAGCTCCACATCCAATATATACTGCTCGCTGACGCCCGTCTTGCGCGCCACCTGCTTGGCGCTGAGTCCCCTGCGGGTGCGCTCCAGCTTGATCAGATCGCCCAGTCTTGACATATTTTTTCCTCCGTTCCGCTGCAACAGCGGCAAAAAAAGCTTTTTTACCCTACTATTATACCGCATCCGCCCTGTTTTTCAAAGCGGTTATTTGCTTTTGCCGCAGGGCGGGCATCCTTGATATTAAAGGCGTGCTGGTGTATAATATCAGTGACAAAAAGCAACGCCTGAAACGGAGACAGAATGAAAAAAGCACTGCTGACGCTGATCCTCATCCTGCTTTTGATGCCCGCGGCGCAGGGCGCAAGCCTGACCGCCCCCGAGAGCTGGAAGCCCTTTGCCGAGGATCATATTCTATATACCCCGCCCGCGGACGGCACGCTGACGCTGCGCGTGCATGATGAATACATCGATTACACCATCAGCACGCAGGCTGTCAGTGCGGACAACCCCATCGATATCACATGGGATGCCCGCATGGAAAACGGCGAGCCCCTTCGCCGCGGCACCTACACGCTTTCCGCCGTGTTGACAACCGAAAGCGATGTTCTGACCGAGGAAGTCTCCATTTCCGTCAAAAAGGCGGCAAGGGCGCTGGAATATGTCATCCCCTCCGCCGATGTGCTCTACGCGGGCTTTGACGGCTACCGCGTGCACTATCTGCTTACCGCCTCGGGCACCGTACGCATCCGCGCATATAGCGCCTAGGACCCTCAAACGCCCCTGCGCTCGTGGAGCTACGTCCGCGATGACCTGCAATCCCACCAGTTTCAGTGGAACGGCACGGTCAATGATAAAAAGCTCCCCGCTGGCGAATACATCCTCACCTTTGAAGCCGTGGACGGCTGCGGCGATATCCAGACCGTGCCTGTCACCATCCTGGACACCGCCCCGCCCAGCAAAGCCATTGCCCTGACCGACAATGAACTCTATCTGCCCTCCGACCTCACCGATGACGCGGCGGTGTGGCAGGCGCTGATGTCCCCCATCGTGGTGGCGGATGTCAACAAGGTCAAATACATCAATATCTATGCCGAAGCCACCAGCCGCTC
>JAKSQG010000092.1 GCA_024404275.1 Clostridia bacterium
TCTTTCTTCAACTCGTCAACAAGGTCAATGGTCTTGATGCGATACTTGCCAGGAATACGTCTCAGCTTGCCTTTCGTGTTAAGGCACTCTTCGTCGGTAATCCATTCCTCAGACATCACTCTTGAGAAAGCGCCCTCGCCAATGGTCTTCACGCCCTCGGGAATGACCACCTTCACAGCCGTGCAGCCGGAGAAGGACCAGTCGCCCAGTTCGGTCACCTGCTTGCCGCCCAGTTTGGCGGGAATCTTGACTGTCTCCTTGTCATTGAACGTATCATACTGATAGATGCGGACCGTTCCGTCCTCCAGAACGATGTAGGAATAGTCGTTTTCAACCAGCACTTCATCCTCGGCGAGGCAAACGCCGCAGACCGCCAGCAGCATCAGCGCCAGCAGCAATACCAGCAGTTTTTTCATTGATTTATCCTCCTTGTCTTTGGAAGAGTTCAGCCCAGCGCCTTGCGGATGGCTTCATCCGCACGCTGCAGCATGTCCTCACGCCCCGCATAGAACAGGTTTTCCATGCCCTGCACCACGGCAGCGGCACCTTGCGTCGCATCTTCGCCCTTGACAACGCCGCTGACAATATCCTTCATGCCGCCCAGCATGCTCGCCATGGCCATAGCACCGGCCATGTCTTTCTGCTGCTTGGCCTTGTGGGCATGGAACGCGTCGAAACGGCCGCCGGTATGACCGGTCAGGGCAGCGTCAAACTCACGGGTCAGCTTTTTGATATCGGCATCCTGCGCGGGAATGATGTAGCAGCGCATGCCATCGCCCACATGGAAGCTGATATAAATGCTCTGCGGGGCGTTCTTGTCAAAGCCGGGGTGAATGCTCGCGGCGGGCTCATACTTTTCCACATCCGCCATGCGGAACACATTCCAGCTCTTCCTGGCATTGAAGATGCCGCCGCGGGTGCCGCTGATGCACACCAACGCCGTTGCGGGATCATACAGCACGCGTCCGCCGCAGAAGCCCTTCATGTTCTTGTTCTTTTTGAAATAAGCCTCATAAAGCTTTTCGCCCTGTTCATTCTGAACAAGGTTGCCCTTGTACTCCTCCAGGGTCTGATGCATCGGCTTGAAGTACAGGATGGTCTTCTTTTCACAATCGCGGCAGATGTAATTGCGGTCCGCCAGCTGCACCTGCTGCATCAGACCGATCTCCTTGCCGCAAACGGCACAATTCTGCTTTGCCATAATCCCTTCACTCCCAATTACTTGACCACAAAGAAGCAGATGGTCTCCGCCGTGACGGGTTCAATCCCATTGGCGATCCATACGCGGGTCAGGTCGCCGGGAACGCTGCTGACGATATACTCGATCGTGCTGCCGGGATACAGGGTCAGGCGGCCGCTGGTATCGTTGTTGCAATAGATCAGTTTGCCGTTCTGGTCACGCAGGATGGTCATCATGTTCAGCTGATCGTGCGGCGCATCGGAGGTATTGGTGATCTTCATGGCAATGCTGGTCGTAATGGCATCCCCCTTGCTGTTCAGCTTGTAGCTGTATACGGGTTCGCTTTCCGCCAGCAGATAGGCATGGTTGGAATCACGGGTTTCCATGGTCATAACGTAATTGCTGATCTTGGAAGCATCCGTCACTTCCTTGCAGGTGATCTCCTTGCGTACATAGGTACGCTCGCCGGGATGAATGGTAGCGGGATGGAAATCGGAGCCGGAGATGGCAGCCGCCTTCTCCAGGAACGGATTGCCGTCCGCATCGGTCACGTTGACTTCACACTTTTTCACTTCGACGGGCTTGTCGGAAACGTTTTCAAAGATGCAGTAAAGGTACGCGGTGTACTTGTTGTCCTTGCCTTCAAAGATGCAATAGCTGTCTTCCACCAACTGCAGTTCTCCCTCCGCCAGGGCAAAGGCGCACAGCGTCATCAGCGCAGCCACCATCAGAATCAATGCCAACCATTTTTTCATTTGAGTTCCTCCTCTTTGGGTAAACAGTATTTTTTTGTATTGTACCCGATGCGTATCCTGCTTCGCATCATCCAAAGTGATAGGTTTTGCAAATTATTTGCTCCCATCACACCCTTTCACTGTCTGTTTGGATGATGCATACCGTTCGATCCTGTGATAGAATAAAGAGGCATTCACCGGCATTCTGCAGCGGAAAGGAGAGTGGGTATGAGAACAGCACGTTGGTACCAAAGGGATGAAAACCGCAGTATGCTGTCTTTGATTCTCGCCTTTCTGGGCTGCGGGCTTCTGCACGTGTTCCTGTATGGCGTCCCCTTTACCACTGAAATCGTACGCATCGTGTGCGGTGTGATGGCCCTTTTGTGGGCGCACAGCATCCGCGAGCGCATCATCGATGGGCGCGTGCGTCGGCTTCTGATCGGTGTCAGCTGCGTATTTGCACTGCTTTTTCTGCTGCAGTTCTGCCAGTATCATGTGTTGCCGGATGTCACATTCCTCAACCGGCAGTTTGATTATGCTTATTATGTTCCCATCACCCTCATACCGATGCTGGTGTTCCAGATCGCCCTGTATCTGAATGTGCAGGAAACCGAAAAGATCTCACCGGCATGGCGTTGGCTGTGGCTTCCCTGTGGAATCCTGATTGCCCTGTTTCTGACCAACGATCTTCACCAATGGGTCTTCGCTTTCCCCGATGAAATAACCGAAATGACACGCACCGCCAACGGACGGTACATGCCGGTCTACTGGTGCTTTGCCGCATGGTCCGCTGTTCTGCTGCTTTCCACACTGATCACGTTTATCCGCAAGTGCCGCCTGCCAAGGAGCAGCTTCCGTCTGATGCTCCCGCTTCTGCCGGTCGTCATCGGCGCCGTCATTTGGGGACTGTCACCAAGGTTCATGGGCTTCAAGATATGGAACCTCGGTGAGGTATATGCCTTCATGGGCTTCGGGTTTCTGGAATCCTGCATCAGCATCGGCTTTATCCCCTCCAACCGTCATTACCGCCGCGTTTTCTCGCTGCTCGACATCCCCGCCCGCATTGAAGACACCGCCGGAAACGTTTTGTACAGGACGGTCAACGCCCCCGCTGACCCGGCTCCAAGCGATGACCTGCAGCTCCATACCGCCTCCATCCGCGGCGGCAGCGTTTCCTGGCTGGTCGACCTGACGCAGCTGCACCGTCTGGACCGTGAGCTGGAACATACTGTAGAACAGCTGGAGAGCCGCAACAGTCTCCTGCAGGAGGAGACCGCGGTACGCGAAGAAAAAGAACAGCACGAGACCCGCAGCCGCCTTTACGCCCATATCGCCCGCACTGTCGCCCCGCAGCTGAACGCCGTGGAGCGCCTTCTGGCAGAGCATCCCGATGCCGGGCCCGATACCCTTGCGCACATCGCGGTGCTCAATGCGTACATCAAACGCCGCGGCAATCTGGAGCTGATGGCGGAAGACGCTCAGTACATCAACAGCCGTGAATTGATGCTCGCCATTCACGAATCGTTTGTCTATGCCGAGCTGTGCGGCGTGGAAACGTATGCCGACTGCACCAAAGAATACAGCGTCCCCTCCAAGCTCATCATCGAAGCCTATGCGGGCTTTGAGCAGCTGCTGGAGCGCACGCTGGATCATCTGCTCGCAGTCGCCGTCTATGTGTTTGCCGATCGGGAGGAAGTCCGTCTACGCTTCAACTGTCAGGTAAAGAACGGCGATGCAGCCTCCTCCGCGCTGTTGTCCCTGCCCTGTCTCATGGAGTGTCAGCGGGATGTCAACGACCTGACCATCACGCTGGGCTTTTCAGCGGGAGGTGATGCCGCATGCTGACACCGCAGATGACAACGATCCTCACGGGCATCAACGCGCTGTGGCTGCTGATTCTTTTGTGGTGGAGTGCGCTGCTGCTCTTTATTGAGGCGCGCAGCAGACGGATCCGTCAGGCATTGCTGACCATCCTGTTGACTGTCCTGACCTTCGTCATGGTACAATGTCATTTTCTGACGCCCGAGGATGCTGTTGCTGTGCCTTTTCTGGGTCAGATCGCAGACCTGTGGGCGCAGCTTCCCTGCACACTGATCTCCGTTTTTTCCGCCGTGCTGACGGCGCTGCTCGTCACGTTGTCGGTTCATTACCGTCGCTGGACGCAATCCCACATTTCCTATCAGACTTTCCGTGAAGCCGTCAACTGTCTCCCCGCAGGCGTTTGCTGCTATCGTTAGGATGGTCTGGTCATCCTCAAAAACAGCACCATGGAGCAGCTTTGCCGCCGCATTTCGGGTCAGGCACTGCTCAACGGTCTCCGTTTCAGCGAAGCGGTCTTCACACTTCCCCAAACGACCTTCCGCAGGGAAAAGCTGGCCGAAAAAACGCTTCTGGTGTTTGAGGACGGCACCGCGTTTTCCTTCTCCTGTGCCACCGTGCAGGATGACAAGCCGATCAATATGCTGACTGCGGTGGATGTGACGCGGGAATACAGCCGCACGCAGGCCCTGCACGAGCGCAAGCATCAGGTAGAACAACTGAATGAGCGAATGGTATCCTATCAGCAGGAAGTGCTGGCACTGATCGCCTCTCAGGAAGTGCTCAATGCCAAGGTCAAAATTCACAACGAACTGGGGGCCAGCCTGCTGGCAACCAGGCATCTGCTGCTGCGCGGTAAAGAAGAAGAGAAGGATGCCCTGCTGCAAATGATCCGCCAGAATCTGTCCTTCCTCAAGCAGGATGCACCGCCCGCGGTCAAAGATGAATACCGGCTGATCCTCAGCACCGTCCGTGACCTGGGCCTGGAAGTGGAAGTGAGCGGAGAACTGCCGCAGACGGAACCCCTGAAGCACATCACCGCCACCGCCATTCACGAATGCTGCACCAACACCATCCGCCACGCAAACGGCAGCAAAGTCCGGATCCGTTCATCAATGGACGAAAACCGGTACTGTATCGAATGCACCAACAACGGTCAGCCACCCGCCGCCCCCATCGCAGAAAAAGGCGGCCTCTCTTCCCTGCGCCGTCTGACCGAGCATGCAGGCGGCAGCATGAGCATCACCCTGACCCCCGATTTTCACCTGACCCTGATTCTGCCGAAAGAAGGAAATGCCGATGGCCGTTAACGTACTGGTCGTGGACGATCAGATCCTGCCCCGTCTGTACCTGTCACAGATCGTGGAGCGTTCCGAAAAATACCAGCTGACCGCCGCTATCGCCTACGCCGGCATGGCCGATCAGTTCTGTTCGCACGGTTTGGTGGACCTCATCATCATGGATGTGGTCATGGAGGACGGCATCAGCGGTCTGGAAGCAGCGGAACGCATCAAGCGTTCCTATCCGCAGATCAAAATTCTGCTGGTCACCTCCATGCCCGATGTCGGCATCCTGAACGAAGCACGGCGCATCGGCGTGGATTCCTTCTGGTACAAAGAGATTCAGGATACGCCCATGCTGGATGTGATGGACCGCACCATGGCCGGCGAGCATGTTTTTCCCGATGCCGCCCCGCAGGTCAAGCTGGGCTGTGCCCTCAGCGGGGAGCTGACAGACCGTGAACTGGATGTGCTGCGTGAACTGACCGCAGGCTACTCCAATCAGGAGATCGCGCAGCGGCTCGGCATGAGCGTCAACACCGTTCGTTTTCACCTGTCCTCCATGCTGTCCAAGACAGGCTATGCCTCCCGCACCGAGCTGGCCATCCAAGCCGCCAAACGCGGCGTGGCCGTCACATGGCAGAAAACAAACCCGGATTGAATAAAAAATAGCGTCCCGGCGGCACTTCACCGTCAGGACGCTGTTTTATTTTACTTATTTCGCTGTATTTACAAAGTTCACATACGCACCGGAGATGTATCCGTTCTGTCCTTCATATTCCACCTCAGCGTAGTCACCGTTGTGGAGGACCGTAACGGCCGCCCCGCGGGGCTAATGCAGATAACGGCATTCTCGTTTTCGGGATCGTTGCGCATTTCCGCCAGCAGCGGAATATCCTCCTGCGCCACGCAAAGCCCATCGGTAATGAACACATCGCCGCAGGCACCGCACAAAGCTTCATCACTGCCGGGATAACAGGGCTCCGTTTCCATGATGGCAAGATCCTCCGCCGAGGGACGGGAATGCGTGCCGTTGCCATTGCTCACCCACACACCGGCATAGACGATATCATCCACAAAGTTCACATACCCGCTGTCAATGTAACCGATAACGCCCTCATATGCCACCATCGCATGATCGCCGTTGGCAATGACGGTAAACGCGGCACCGGCAGGAATCGTCGTCTGAAGGACGGCTTCTTCGTTGTACACCGGAATCTCCGTCAGGGCTACGCTGGTGCCGCGGGCAATGAACGCGCCGTCGCACAGACCGCAGACAGCACCGCCCTCACCGCCGGCATAACACGGCTTGGTCTCCACAATGGTGGGATAAGCCTTCACCTGACGGGAATGGGTACCGTTGCCATTCCACTCCCAAATTGTCCAGTCGCCGTAATGCATAACAGACAGGTCGACCAACATATATTCGTCGCCGCAGACAGGGCAGCCGAGGGAGGCACAGCCCGTTTCGGGGATGAAGCCCAGAAGCGCATCCGTTACCTCGCACTGCTTGCCGGTCATCACCTCATCCAGCACAAGGCGGCACACAGGACAGCCATACAGAATGCGGGAGCAGGTCTGATGCAGAATGGCATCCGTCTGCGGATGACCCAACGGCGCAAGGTCCAAATGGTCCTCCAAACCGCAATTGCCGCAGGTGCGGACCTTTTCCCCGGCTTCGGTGCAGGTCGCTTCCGCGACCGTGCGCCAGCTGCCGTACGAATGACCGATGGCGGCAAATTCACGCGTCTCCACCGTCTGACACCTGCCGCAGGCGCGCTGCGACTTTCCTGCTTTTGTGCAGGAGGCCATGCTGACCGTCTTCCATTCGCCCCACTGATGACCACCGAGGGAAGCGATCTCACGGTTCTCGGTTGCGTCGCATTTGGCGCATTTGCGAACCTCTGTTCCTGTTTTTTCACAGGTCGCGGGAATCTCGGTCATGTATTCCTGCCACTGATGTTCTCCGGTCGGAGAGATACCTCTCACTTCTGCCTTGCTGCAGACACTGCACCGCCGAACTTTGGTGCCGCTGTTGCCGCAGGTCGGATAGCCAACCGTTTCCCATTCACCCCATTTGTGAATGATACAAGTCTTGTTTTCTGCCCCTGCCACAGCCATCATGCCCATCAGCAGGCACCCCATCATCACGATCAAGATCAGCTTTTTCATTTCAAATACCTCCTTGAGGCTTTACCGCTTTGCAGAATCCTTCACTATATGATATCAGTATACCGTTCTATCTCCCGTT
>JAKSQG010000093.1 GCA_024404275.1 Clostridia bacterium
CCAAAGGAAAGAGACACAGCCGTCAATACGCCGGCTGCGGCCTCGCAGCGGGTCTTTCCCTTTTCACTTTCGTAAAGCAGCGCCAGCTTGACGCGCACCCTTCATCACCGTGCTTCCGTTGTCAGAATTTTTACAGAGGTATCGCCGTCAAACTCCGGCAGCTGTACCGCCACCCGTTCAGAGCGGGAGGTGGGAATGTTCTTGCCCACATAATCGGCACGGATGGGCAGTTCCCGGTGTCCGCGGTCGATCAGAATGGCCAGTTGAATGGACGAGGGACGACCCAGACGGAATACCGCCTCAATGGCGGCACGCACCGTGCGTCCCGTAAACAGCACATCATCCACCAGCACCACCTTGCGTCCCGTCACATCAAAGGGTACGCAGGTCTCCGCCCGCTCCGGCAGATCGGACAGCAGGGACAGATCATCCCGGAAGGGACGGATATCCAGCTCCCCCACGGGCAGACGCACATTCTCGATGCTTTCGATACGGTCGGCGATCCGGTGAGCCAGCGGCACACCGCGGCGGCGCAGACCGATGAGCACCAGACCCTCGCAGCCGTTATTGTGCTCTATGATCTCGTGCGCGATGCGCGTCAAAGCACGGTTGATGGCCGCTTCATCCATCAGAACAGCTTTTACCTGACTCATTGTTTTACTCCCAATCCAGATTATAACTGCTGACAGGGTTGCTGATATGGCTGCCGTTCTTGGTCAGGGTCGCCACCACGCTGTTGATCGTTTTGTTTTCGGTGTAGGGCGTGGGGGCAAAATCGTTGTAATCCGTCTTGGAAGAGATGCGGCAGGGAATGATGCGGAAGGTGTTGGAAGTGATCTCACCGTTCTTGATCTTAAACCGCGTCTGGAAGATAAAGGTCGCCATATCATCCGGCTTGTTGTTGCCGGCAAAGGAGAAATTGCCCAGAGAGTATACGATGTATTTGCCCTTGTACTCCTCAATGGGGTTCATGCGGTGGCTGTGATGACCGATGACCAGGTCGGCACCGGCATCGATGGTCAGATGACCGAGCTTTTTCTGGTTGGCGTTGGGATAATAATCCTTTTCGGCGCCCCAGTGGAAGGCCACGATGACCAGATCATACAGCTCCTTGGCTGCAGCGACTTCCTGCGGCACCTTGTTGTACAGCGTATCATAATAGTCAAAGGTCTTGTAGCTCAGCACCGCTACCTTGAGACCCTTGGCATCATACACCGCCATGTTGTATTCATCCGCCCAGGTCACACCCGCCGCACTCAGGGCATCACGGGTATTCTGACGGCCGTTGGTACCAAAGTCATCAATATGGTTGTTTTCGATGGTGGCAATCTCTACGCCGTTATCGGGCAGCACACTGGCATAGTCCGTCGGCGCGATAAACAGGAAGCTGTTGCCCTTCTTGTTGGAAGGCACGGAATAGCTGTCCGCCAGCACACCCTCGAAGTTGACGATGGTGATGTCATCCGCTTCGAAGATATTCTTCACATTGCGGAAGATAAAGTTGATATCGTTGTTCTGCCGCGCCATTTCCTTGGCAAAAATGGTGGAGCTGGACTGCACATTTCGACCGATGGTCACATCGCCCACCGCCGAAATGGTCAGCATGATGCTGCCATCCGCTTCGGGCTTGGGTGTGGGGGTGGAGGCAGGAACCGGCGTTGCCGTAATGCGCGGCGCCGGGGTGCTGCCATCCGGGTTGAGCGTAGGCGTCTGCAGATTGAACAGGCCTTCGATGGTGATCTCCTCGTCCGCGGATGCAAACACCATCAGGCTGCACAGCAGTACCGCCGCCAGCAGCAAAATTAAAATTTTACGCATCAGAACAGACCCTCGATCCTGCCGTCCTCATCCACATCGATGTTCAGCGCGGCGGGTGCCTTGGGCAGGCCGGGCATGGCAATGATATCACCAGCGAAAGCCACTACAAAGCCGGCGCCGCTGGACAGGCGGGCAGAACGGATGGTAATGCCAAAACCTTCGGGAGCGTTGAGCTTCTTGGGATCATCGCTGAAGGAATACTGCGTTTTGGCGATGCAGACAGGCACATTGCCCCAGCCCTCTGCCTGCAGCTTGCTCAGCTGCTGGGAAGCCGCGGCGCTGAAGGTGACGCTGTCCGCACGATACACACGGCGGGCGACCGCCTCGATCTTCTGCTTGAGGGGCAGCTCGGATTCATAGGTAAAGGAAGGCACGGGCGCGGGGTTGGCATCGGCGGCGGCACAGACCTTTTCCGCCAGCTCACGGGTACCTTCTCCGCCCTTGCCCCAGCCCTCGCACAGCGCGCAGGCGGCGCCGCGATCCTCAATGGCCTTCTTCAGCGCGGCGATCTCGTTCTCGCTGTCGGTATAGAAGCGGTTGATAGCCACCACCACGGGAGCGTTCCACACGCCGGTGATGTTGTCCATATGGCGGAAGAGGTTGCCGCAGCCCTGCAGCATCGCTTCCACGTTTTCGTTGTTCAGCTGATCCTTGGGCACGCCGCCGTGATACTTGAGGGCACGGATGGTCGCCACCAGCACCACGCAGGAGGGATAGATGCCCGCCGCACGGCACTTGATATCGATGAACTTTTCGGCACCCAGATCGGCACCGAAGCCCGCCTCGGTCACCACATAGTCACCGAGCTTGAGCGCCAGCTTGGTCGCCGCCACGCTGTTGCAGCCGTGAGCAATGTTGGCGAAGGGGCCGCCATGCATCAGGCAAGGGGTGCCTTCGATGGTCTGCACCAGGTTGGGCATCATGGCATCGCGCAGCAGCGCGGTCATGGCACCCTGAGCGCCGATATCAGCGCAGGTCACGGGCTTATCCTCAAAGGTACGTGCCACCACGATGCGGCCCATGCGCACCTTCATATCCATCAGGTCATCGGCCATGCAGAAGGAGGCCATGACTTCGGAGGCAGCAGTGATGTCAAAGCCGTCCTCACGGGGCATGCCGTTGCCCTTGCCGCCGATGCCGCTCAGCAGCTGACGCAGCTGACGGTCATTCATATCCATGCAGCGGCGGAAAACAACGCGGCGGGGATCGATGCCCAGCTTGTTGCCCTGCTGAATATGGTTATCCACCATGGCCGCCAGCAGGTTGTTGGCAGCAGTGATGGCATGCAGGTCGCCGGTAAAGTGCAGGTTGATGTTTTCCATCGGCAGCACCTGGGCATAACCGCCGCCGGCGGCGCCGCCCTTCATGCCGAATACGGGACCCAGGGAGGGCTCACGCAGCGCCAGCACGGCGTTTTTGCCGTTCTTGCGCATGCCATCCGCCACCGAGATGCTGACGGTGGTCTTGCCCTCGCCCGCCGCGGTGGGCGTCAGCGCGGTGACCAGCACCAGCTTGCCCTTCTGCGGCAGTTCACGGTAGTATTTGGGATCCACCTTGGCAATGTAGCGGCCATAGGCGGAAAGGCTTTCCTCGTTCAGGTTCATCGCATCGGCGATCTCACTGATGGGACGGATTTTCGCAGCCTGTGCAATTTCAAGATCGGTCATCATCTTCATTTTTTCTCCTTCAGATACTCATCGGTCATAGAAACAAACTGTTCGATCTCGTCCTCCACCACACGCAGCGAAGAACGCCAGAATTCGGGATCACGCACATTGATGCCCACGGAAGCCGCCACATCGGCCACCATGCCGCTGCCGCAGGAGCGCAGCAGCTTTTTGTAATCGGGCACAAACGCACTGCCTTTCTCACGGTACAGGGCGTACACGCCCAGACCGAAGAGCAGGCCGAAGGCATAGGGGAAGTTGTAGAAGCTCAGTCCGGGAGAATAATAATGGCTCTTGCAGGCCCACATATAGGGATGACGGTATTCGGGGTCCAGACCGTCGCCGTAGGACTGATCCTGCGCCTCCAGCATCAGCTTTTTGAGCTCCTCCGCCGACAGGGTATGGGTCTTGCGGCCCTCGATGACAGCGGTCTCAAACAGATAGCGGGAATAGATATCCACAATGACCTGTGTCGAATTCTGCAGGCTGTTTTCGATCAGCATAAAGCGCTCCGCCTTGTCAGCGGTCTCCCGCAGGGCATTGGCCAGCAGCGTTTCGTTAAAGATGGAGGCGGTCTCCGCCAGCGGCATGGGCTCATGACGCATGCACAGTGGCAGACCCTTCATGCAGTAGTTGTGCCAGGCATGACCCAGCTCATGTGCCAGGGTGCTGACATCGCCGAGGCTGCCGACAAAGTTGGTCAGAACACGGCTCTGCTCGCAATGGGGAACGCCGGCACAGAAAGCGCCGCCGCTCTTGCCGTCGTGCGGGAACATATCGATCCAGCGCTGTTCAAAAGCATTGTCGATAAACTCCGCCATTTCGGGGGTGAACTTGCCCAGCTCGCGCTTCAGGATGTCACGGGCTTCCTCCACCGTGTAGACCTTGCCGCTGCCTTCACCGATGGAAACAGGCGCAAACAGACCAAAGAAAGGCAGACCGTTGTTGTAACCCAGCAGCTCGCCCTTTTTGCGCAGATAGCGGCGGAAGACGGGGAAGAATTCCCGGCAGGCGGTCCACATGGCTTCCAGTGTTTCACGGTCCATGTTGGAGTTGAACAGCGTCTGATCGAGGATGGAATCAAAATGCTCCGCCTTAATCATGGTCAGGCCTTCGCCCTTGATGGCGTTGAGGCAGGCTGCCATGGGATGCTCGATCTTGGGATAGGCCGCCAGCTCCGCCAGATAAGCGTCACGGCGCACCTCGGGATTGGCGTCCTCCGCCTTGGCGCGCACTGCGGATAGAGGCAGCTTTTCGCCGCGATAATCCACACTGAGGGTAGCGTCCAGCTTGCCGCGCAGCTGCGCAAAGGCCTGTGCGCCGTTGATGGACATGTTGAGGAGCCATTCCTGAATCTGCTCATCGGGCAGATGGGCGGCATCCTCGCGCATGCGGCGCAGGCTGAAAGCACAAGCCGTCAGCTTTTCGGAGGAGGCGATCAGCTTTTCCAGCTCTTCTTCTGTCAGCTTGCCCACATAGCGGGTCAGCGCGGCAGAAGACAGCTGCAGCCCCACCGCCATCTGCGTGCAGCGGTCGGACAGGCGGGTCGCTTCTTCATTGGTGGCGTCAACAGACAGCGTCAGTTCGGCAAAGGATTCCAGCTTGCCAAAGAGCTGCTCCAGCTCCTCGCCGATATCCTGCTCCTTTTCCAGTGTTTCCAAAGGAGACAGCCCCAGATTGACCGTCTCGCCCATCTCGCGGATCAGCTGTTCGCAGGCGGCAAAATCGGCCTCGATCCTTTCATCGGCAAAATCACGATAATATACGGAAAGATCCCAGTTCATACTGTCCTCCGAAGATCAGAATACATGTTTTTTGACTGCAACAAGGCAGGTTTCCTTGCTCTCCTGCAGATGATGCGCCATCAGCGCACGCAGCCCCTCCAGATCGCGCTTTTCAAGCAGTTCGACGATCTTGTGGTGCTCCTGATGCGCGGTCTCACGGCGCTGGATATTGGCAATGGTAATGGAAGAAAAACGGGTAATATACTCTTCCTGATCGTCAATCACGCGCACGATGCGGTTCTTGTCCGTCAGGTGCTCCATTTTGCTGTGGAAGGCACGGTTGAAGGACGCAATGGCTTCGCAGTCCCCTTCCGCCATGGCAATGTCCATGTCGGCGAGGATCTCGCGCATTTCCTTCAGATCTTTTTCGGTGACCCGCTCCACGATGGAAGGCAGGATGAGCATCATCATGGCGTTGCGGATCATGAAGATCTCTTCCACATCCTCAATGGTGAATGCACGTACCACCACACCGCGGCGGACTTCATAAGCCACCAGACCGTCGTGCTCCAGACGGCGCAGCGCCTCACGCAGCGGCGTGCGGCTGATATGCAGCTGTTCGGCATAAGCCGTTTCAACAATGTGCGCCCCGGCGGGAAGCTTGCCCGTAATGATCGCATGCTTGAGCGTTTCATACGCAACATCGCGAATGGGCTTGTTTTCCTCGACCAGTTCAAAGCTTTCCTGACGCATAAAAAACCTCCGGTTTATGGGTTGTATACAATATACAATCTAAAAACATCCTTGTCAATACGTACTTTTTTGCAGGATTCCCCCTTTGGGCGTCGAATTTACAGATTGTACATTTTTTACAGAAGAAAGGTCTCTGTTTATGAACATCAAACCCTTCAAAGTGGAAGAATGGATGAACGCATGGGAGGACGGCGCCGTCTGGAACATTGCCGAGACCTGTGTGGATTCCGTCTCTCTGAACGAATTGTTTACCCTGACCGGAGAAGACAAAAATGCTTTTCTGGATGATTTTTCCGCCCGCCGCCTGACCTACGGCGAGATCGTCGGCCGCGAGGAATTCCGTGCCGGCGTAGCCTCCCTTTTCCAAACGTTCAAGGCCGATGAGATCATCACCACTCACGGTGCCGCCGGCGCCAACCATCACATCTTTTATTCGCTGATCGAGCCGGGCGACAAGGTCATCAGCGTGATGCCCACCTATCAGCAGCTGTACTCCATCCCCGAGTCCTACGGCGCTGAGGTGCGCATTCTGAAGCTGCGCCGCGAAAACGGCTTTCTGCCCGACCTTGATGAGCTGCGCAAACTGGCCGAAGGCGGTGTGAAGCTCATCTGCATCAACAACCCCAACAACCCCTCCGGCGCGCTGATGCCGCCCGAAATGCTGAATGAGATCGTTGCCATCGCCCGCAAAGCGGACGCATGGCTGCTTTGCGACGAGGTCTACCGTCACCTGACGCAGACCGACGACTATTCTCCCTCCGTGGCCGACCTGTACGAAAAGGGCATCTCCGTCGGCAGCATGTCCAAGGTATTCTCTTTGGCAGGTCTGCGCCTCGGCTGGATCGCCACGCATGATGAATCCATCCGCCGTTCCTGCCTGAGCCACCGTGACTACAACATGATCTCCTGCGGCATGCTGGATG
The DNA here is from genome assembly GCA_024404275.1 of Clostridia bacterium. Lineage (GTDB taxonomy): Bacteria > Bacillota > Clostridia > Christensenellales > Aristaeellaceae > SFMI01. The sequence goes on from JAKSQG010000093.1 coordinate 6,886, forward strand.
AAGCCATCGCCGCTGTTGCGCTGCGCCACAAGGAGGCGCTGCTTGCCCGCAACCGCGGTATCGTCCGCGACAATCTGGCGATCTTAGATGCCTGGGTGCAAAACGAAAGCAAGGTGAGCTATGTCAAGCCCGCCGCCGGCACCACCGCCCTCATCGATTATGCGCCCCGCATGCTCTCCAATCCCTTCTGCGAAGGGCTGTACAAAGCCACCGGTGCCCTCGTCACCCCCGGTGAATGCTTTGACGAGGAATACTGCTT
>JAKSQG010000094.1 GCA_024404275.1 Clostridia bacterium
TGTGCCATGCCCTTGCCCGCGCTGACGCAGGCGGAATAGCCCATGGCGGCGTCGGGACGCACCTTGCTGTCGCCGTGGCTTAAATCAAACAGCACGGCGGCGGGCACAATGGGTACGCGCGCCACGCCCATATCCAGACCAACGTTCATCTGCTCGAGACAGCGCATGACGCCGTCCGCGGAGGCCAAACCAAAGGCGCTGCCGCCCGTCAGCACGATGGCGTGTACACGCTCCACCAGATTGCCGGGGCGAAGCAGGTCGGTCTCCCGCGTGCCGGGGGCGGCACCGCGCACCGATACGCCGCCCACTGCACCGTCGGCGGGAGCAAGCACCACGGTTACACCCGTCTGCGCCTGCGTGTTTTGCGCCTGCCCGACGCGGATGCCGTGCACATCGGTGATATCGCCCTCAAAGGGCTTGTAAATGTTCATTGCAGCGCTCCTTCCAGCCAACGGATCAGGTCGGCATACACTTCTTCACGGTTGGTCTCATTGAGCATTTCGTGCCGTCCGCCCTCGTACAGGCGGAGGGTCAGGTTGTTCAGCCCGGCGGCACTGAACTGCTCATACACCGTGCGTACGCCCTTGCCCTGCGCGCCCACGGGGTCCATGTCGCCCGAAACAAAATACACGGGCAGGTGGGAGGGCATGGCGGAAAGGCGGCTCGTATCGCTCAGGGCCTTCAGACCCGAGAACATATCGTAGTAGCCGCGGGCGGTGAACAGAAAGCCGCACAGCGGGTCGGCAACATAATCATCCACGCGGTCGTTGTCGCGGCTGAGCCAGTCAAAGGGCGCGCGGACGGGCTCAAAGTTTTTGTTGCTGTTGGCGCCCACCAGCTTGGCGGTCATGGGCGAGGGCTTGTTCCAACCATGCGTTTTGCCTGCCAGCGTGGCGGCGGCCATGCCCGCCTCACACACGGCTTTGGGGTGCCAGCCTGTGCCGCTGATGACGGCGGCATCGAGGTTTTTGCCGTAACGGATGAGGTATTCGCGGGCGGCAAAGCTGCCCATCGAGTGCCCCAGCAGCACGTGCTTGAAGCCGGGGAAGCGCTTTTGCGCCTCCTGCCGCATCAGCTCGATGTCCTCAATGAGGCTGCTCCAGCCGTCCTTTTCACCAAACCAGCCGTGCTCCGCCTCGGGGGCTTCGGGACCGTGACCCGCGTGGTTGTGACCCACCACGGTATAGCCGGCCCTGACCAGCGCCTCGGCGGCACCTTCATAGCGGCGCATATGCTCCGCCATGCCGTGCACCAATTGCACAATGGTCTTCTTTTCGTTGCTGCCCTGCCAGATGTACAGGCCAAGGGTGCGTCCAAAGGGGGACTGGATGGTTTCAACCTGCGGCTTCATGCGCTTTCCTCCTTGCAAAAAGGGCGCAGGCAACAATGCCCGCGCCGGGTAAGCTGATTACAGCTGATAAAGACCGACCTTTTTGTACACCTTGCGCAGCGTGCGGTTGGCCAGGGCAGAGGCCCTTTCGGCACCGTTTTTGAGCGTTTCGGCAATGAAGGCTTTGTCGGCCACCAGACGCTTGTATTCGCTCTGGATGGGGGACAGGGTATCGATGATCGCCTGCGTGGCGGCATCCTTGAGGGCGCCGTAGCCCTGACCCTGCAGGGAGGCACAGACCTCGTCGGGGGTGCGGCCGCTCATGGCGGCGGTAATGGTGATCAGGTTGGTGACGCCGGGCTTGTTCTCGGCATCCACACGGATCTCGCCGTCGCTGTCGGTCACGGCACGGCGGATCTTGCGGCGGATGGCATCGGCATCGTCCACCATGGAGATGAAGGAGTCGGGCTCGCCCGATTTGCTCATCTTGGCGGTGGGGTCTGTCAGGCTCATGACACGGGCACCCGCGGACTTGGAGATGTAGGGCTCGGGCACCACGAACACATCGCCGTACAGGCTGTTGAAGCGCTCGGCAATGTCACGGGACAGCTCCAGATGCTGCTTCTGGTCGGCACCCACGGGCACCACAGCGGTCTGATAGAGCAGAATGTCCGCCGCCATCAGCACGGGATAGGTGAGCAGACCGGCATTGATGTTGTCGGCATGGCGGGCGGATTTGTCCTTGAACTGCGTCATGCGGCGCAGTTCGCCGTCATAGGTGAAGCAGTTGAGGATCCACGCCAATTCGGCATGTTGATGCACATGGCTCTGGGCATAGATGATATTCTTTTCGGGGTCGAGGCCGCAGGCGATGTACAGGGCGGCCACCTCGGCGGTGTGGCGGCGCAGCTCGGCGGGCACCTGACGCACCGTCAGGGCGTGCAGGTCGGCCATGCAGAACAGGCAGTCATAATCATCGCTGAGAAGCTTGAAATTGCGCAGCGCGCCGATATAGTTGCCGATGGTCAGCACGCCGGAGGGCTGCACAGCGGAATACAGAATAGGTTTTCTTTCAATCTCACTCATGAAAAATACACGCTTTCTGATGATTGTTATGAAGGATTGGAGGCACTGCCTTCCGCGGTATCCCAGCGCTCCAGATGCGCCCGGAGGGCACGATAGGAAACATCGGAGATGTCATGCTCCAGCCGGCAGGCGTCCTCCCGGGCGGTGACGGCATCGACCCCCATCAGCTCCAGGCAGCGGGCCAGCGTTTTGTGGCGGGCATAGATGCGTTCGGCAATGACCCGGCCTTCCCCGGTCAGGGTGATCAGGTTGTTGGCGTCCATTTCGATGAAGCCGTTTTCCCGCAGCCGTTTCATGGCCACACTGACGGAAGGCTTGGATACGTCCAGCGCAGAGGCAATATCGATGGAACGCACGATCCCCTTCTGCTATTGGACCATCAGAATCATCTCAAGATAGTCTTCGGCAGATTTACGAATGATCACGTTGGAGGACCTCCTTTGGGTCAGTCTTCGTCGGTGATGATGTTGCCCAGATCGTCAATGGCGCCTTCGGGCATTTCGGGGGCGGGGTCTTCCTGCGGTACGGGCTCAACCTCGGCAAAGGTGGCGCGCACAGCGGCCTCGACCTCGTCACACAGGGACTTGTTGTCCTTGAGCAGCTGACGGGTGTTTTCACGGCCCTGGGCGATGCGCTCATCGTTGAAATAGAACCAGGCGCCGCTCTTGTGGATGATGTCACGCTCCACGGCCATATCCAGAATGGTGCCTTCCTTGCTGATGCCCTCGCCGTAGAGCAGGTCAAATTCGGCAGTACGGAAGGGCGGGGCTACCTTGTTTTTGACCACCTTGATCTTGGTGCGGTTGCCGATGACGGTGGCGCCGTTCTTGAGCTGCTCGCCGCGGCGGATATCCATACGCACGGAGGAGTAGAACTTCAAAGCACGGCCGCCGGTGGTGACTTCGGGGTTGCCGTACATGACGCCCACCTTTTCACGCAGCTGGTTGATGAAGATGACGATGGCGTTGGTCTTGTTGACCACGCCGGCCAGCTTGCGCAGCGCCTGGCTCATCAGGCGGGCCTGCAGACCGACGAAGGTATCGCCCATTTCGCCGTCAATTTCGGCACGCGGCACCAGCGCGGCAACGGAGTCGACCACGACGACATCCACGGCGCCGGAGCGGACCAGCGCTTCGCAGATCTCCAGGGCGTCCTCACCGGTGGAGGGCTGGGAAACATACAGCTCGTCAATGTTGACGCCCAGCTTGCGGGCATACTCGGGGTCGAGGGCATGCTCGGCATCGATGAAGGCGGCGATGCCGCCGCGCTTCTGGCTTTCGGCCACCACGTGCAGGGCAATGGTGGTCTTACCGGAGGATTCCGGTCCGAACACTTCGATGATGCGGCCCTTGGGGATGCCGCCCACGCCCAGCGCCAGGTCGATCGCCAGGCAGCCGGTGGGGATGACATCCACCTTCATGTGGTTCTGTTCGCCCAGCTTCATGACGGTGCCTTTGCCAAACTGCTTTTCCAGCGAGGCAAGGGTGGTTTCAAGGGCACGGGCACGCTCGTCCATGACGGAGGCGACTTCTTTTTCGGCGGCTTTTCTGGCCATGGTGATTCTCCTTTAATATGATGATTGGTTGTTTGTCAGTTTCTGATATAAAAGCCGCACGGCAGCCTCAACGGCGGCGCGGCGGATGGCTTCGCGGGAGCCGGCAAAGCGGCATTCCAGACAGGCTTCGCCTTCGGGGGTCGCAAGCCCCACATACACCAGCCCCACATCCTCGCCGTCCGGACCGGCATAGCCGGTGGTGGACAGCGCGTAATCGGTGCCGATGACCTTTTTTGCGCCGCGGCACATCTCAAGGCAGGTCTCGCGGCTGACGGCGGTGTGGTGCTCAAGCGTTTCGGGCTTTACGCCCAAGAGCGATACCTTGCGCCCCTCGTCATAGCTGACGATGCCGCCCATAAACACGCGGCTGGCGCCGGGTACGCTGACAAAGGCATCGGACAACAGCCCGCCTGTCAGGCTTTCGGCGCAGGAGAGCGTTTGCCCTTTTGACGTCAGCAGGGCGATGATGTCAGTGCTTTTCATGGGTGAACACGCCCCACAGGTTGACAAAATATTCAACGCCCGACCACACGGTGGCGGCGGCGGCCAGCAGACACAAAATGAGCGGCAGCACGCCTTCCATCAAAAAGCAGGCCAGAATGGCGATCATCTGCAGGATGGTCTTGATCTTGCCGCTCATGGCGGCGGGCACCACGGTGCCCTGCTGCACGGCGACCAGACGCAGGCCGTCCACCAGCAGCTCACGCACGGAGACCAGCACAGGCAGCCAAACGCCCATGCGGCCCATGCTGGCCAGCAGGATCATGGTGGTCAGCGTCAGCACCTTGTCGGCAATGGGATCGGCAAACTTGCCGAACACCGTCACCAGGTTGCGCTTGCGGGCAATGCGGCCATCCAGCGTGTCGGTGATGCAGGCGATGGCAAACACGGCGGCGGCGGGCACATAGAGCTTCAATGCCGCCAGCACCAGACAGATGGGCACCAGCGCGATGCGCATAATGGTCAGCTTGTTGGGCAGATTCATTTCCATTTATTCCACCGCCTCACCATACAGGTCATAGGTATCCGCCTTGGTCAGGCGGAGGAGGATAAAGGTGCCTTCTTCGGGGGCTTTGTTTGCGGTAAAGAAGATCTCGCCGTCGCTGTCGGGGGATTCCATCTCGCTGCGGGCGGTGTAATATTCGCCGTCCGAGCCGGTCACCAGCGCGCGCACGGTCTGTCCCACGCGGGCTTCGTTGGCCTTGAGGCTGATATCCGCCTGCAGGGTCATCAGGGTGTCCAGACGTTCGTCCTTGACATCCTCCTCGATCTGATCCGGCATGTCGTAGGCGGGGGTGTCCTCCTCACGGCTGTATTTGAAAGCGCCCATGCGGTCAAAGGCGATCTCCTTGGTAAAGTCGTACAGGGTGTCAAAATCGGCCTGCGTTTCGCCGGGGAAGCCGACGATGAACGTGGTGCGCAGCGTAAAGCCCATCTCACGGGCGGCGAGCAGCAGCTCACGTGTTTTTTCCATGGTGCCGCGGCGATTCATGGCCTTGAGCACAGGCGCGCTGGCATGCTGCAGCGGCAGGTCAAGGTATTTGCACACGTTGGGCAGGCGGCTCATGGTTTTGAGCAGGTCAAGGTCGATCTCATCGGGGTACATGTACAGCACACGCAGCCACTCCACGCCCTCGATGGCGGCGGCCTTTTCGATCAGCTGCGCAAGGCTGCTGCCCGTATCGGTGCCGTAGCGGGAGGTATCCTGCGAAATGAGGATGATCTCCTTGGTGCCGCCGGCTACCAGCTCGCGGATCTCGTTCAGAATGGCCTCTTCATTGCGGGAGCGGTAGCTGCCGCGGATGAGGGGGATGGCGCAGTAGGCACAGCGGTTGTTGCAGCCCTCGCCGATGCGCACATAGGCGCTGTAGGCAGGGGTGGTCAGTACACGGCCGCACTCCAGCATTTTATCGCTGCGGCCTCTCAGGTCGGGCTTGTCACCCTTGATGGCGCCTTCGACGGCTTCGACGATGCTGCCGTACTGGCTGACGCCCAGCAGGGCATCGATCTCGGGCATTTCTTCCTTCAGGGCATCGCCGTAGCGCTGCGCCAGGCAGCCCGTCACGATCAGCTTTTTGCAGCGGCCGGTCTGTTTGTACTGGGCCATTTCCAGAATGGCGTTGATGCTTTCCTCCTTGGCGGGGTCGATGAAGCCGCAGGTGTTGACCAGCAGTACATCCGCCTCGGCCGGGTCGGCGGTAAAGGTATGACCCGCCTGACGCAGCAGCGACAGCATCTGCTCGGTATCCACGCGGTTTTTGACGCAGCCCAGGGAAATAACGCCAAACTTCATAAAGGTCCTCCAACATACGTAAGTGCAGTATATACCTATTATAGCATAAACCGGGGATGGGTACAAGCAAGGTTGTACACGGCAAAGAAAAAATTTAGAAAAGGTTATTGACAAATGCGCTTTGTCGGTGTATTATATCACTCGTCACCGAATGCTGTGCGTAAGCTCCTCGGGGTGTAGCGCAGTCCGGTAGCGCACGTGCTTTGGGAGCATGGGGCCGGGGGTTCGAATCCCTTCACCCCGACCAAACAGCTTTCGCACGGCATCAATGTGGCCCCGTGGTCAAGCGGTTAAGACATCGCCCTTTCACGGCGGTAACTCGGGTCCGAATCCCGACGGGGTCACCACTTTTTTTCTTCGGGGTTGGTTTACGGGCCTTTAGCTCAGTTGGTCAGAGCGGCCGGCTCATAACCGGTTGGTCCGGGGTTCAAGTCCCTGAAGGCCCACCAATGTGGCCCGGTAGTTCAGTTGGTTAGAACGCCAGCCTGTCACGCTGGAGGTCATGGGTTCGAGCCCCATTCGGGTCGCCATTTTTCTTCTGTCGGTTGGGCCAAAATGCTGGAGTAGCTCAATTGGCAGAGCACCTGATTTGTAATCAGGCGGTTGCGGGTTCAAGTCCCATCTCCAGCTCCATATTTCATGGGTAGGTTCCCGAGTGGCCAAAGGGAGCAGACTGTAAATCTGCCGGCACCGCCTTCGATGGTTCGAATCCATCCCTGCCCACCAAAAGACACAGACGAAAGCCTGTGTCTTTTCTTATACCGTTTTCCGAGTATTCCACTTTGTACACTTTTGCCTATCAATTTATGCAAAAAGGCGAAAATGTATAGATAACGATTGACGGCGCTCCTGTGTTCCTGTATAATGT
>JAKSQG010000095.1 GCA_024404275.1 Clostridia bacterium
CTTCCATTTCCACGCCGGTCTGCCCCGTCACCTTGGCGGTGCAAACAGCGGTCACGATACAGTTTTCTTTATCGACCCGGAAATCCACGCTGGTTTTGCCGATCAGCAGCGGATGGCACAGCGGAATCAGATCGGGCGTACGCTTGACGCCCATGATGCCGGCAATACGTGCCACGCCCAGCACATCACCTTTGGCGGCAGTTCCTTCGATGATCGCCTGCATGGTCTGTGGACTCACGCGGATGGTACCCTCGGCAATGGCTTCACGGCTGGTTTCGTTTTTGGCGGTTACATCCACCATGACGGCGTTGCCGCTTTCATCAAAGTGTGTCAGTTTCTCATTCATAATTATTTACCAAAGCCGCAGTTGGGGAAGGTGCACACCGGGCAATTGAGGCACAGACCGCCCTCGCCCAGCAGATCAAGATCATGCTTTTCAACGATATCATCGGCAAAAAGGTGCGGCAGCACCAGGTCAAGCACGGTGCGCTTGTTATACATCGCGCAGCCGGGCACACCAATGATGGGAATGTTCTTTTCGCCATAATAGCTCAACAGGAACATGGCGCCGGGCAGTACGGGAGAACCGTAGCTGACCACGCGGGCACCGGTATTCTTGATGGCCAGCGGGGTCTTATCATCGGGATCGACACTCATGCCGCCCGTGCAGATGATAAAGTCAGCCCCCATCTCCAGCAGTTTCATGATACAGCCGGTGATGCGTTCATGGTCGTCGTTGCTGGTTTCATGGCCGATCACTTCCGCACCGTACTCGGTCACCTTCTGCACCATCACAGGCGTAAACTTATCCTGAATGCGGCCGTAGAAAACCTCGTTGCCGGTGGTTACGATGCCCACTTTTTTATGTTTGAAGGGCAGTACACGGAAGATGGGATCGCTTCCGCCCACAGCCTTGGCGCGCTCCATCTTCTCCTTTTCGATCACCAGGGGAATGATACGGGTACCGGCGATCTTATCGCCCGGATGCACCGGAAAATCACCATGGCGGCTGGCAATCATCATTTCGCCCAGGGAGTTGATAGCTACCAGCTTTTCGCGGTCAATCTTCAGCAGACCGTCGATATCGCTGATCAGCTCGATCTTGCCTTCCTTCACAGGGGAGGGATGCACATGCTCATCCGCGCACAGATCATAGAGAATCTGCGCCGCGTCATTTTCGTGCACCATGTTTTCGTTATTTTCCCAAATATACACATGGTCCTTGCCAACGCTCAGCAGCACCGGCACATCCTCTTCGGTGATGATGTGACCCTTGCGGAACACGGCATCCTTCGTCACGCCGGGAATGATCTGCGTAATGTCATGACAAAGAATCTGTCCGACAGCTTCCACGGTTTTCATCAGCTTCATAGTTTTTGCTCCTGAAAAGAAAAAAATGTTTTCATCCGGTTCAAAATCAATAGACTCATACATTATCGAATTATAACACAATTGTTACTTCAGTACAAGTATTGATTCCCGAAACAATCAAAAAACACTCTTGCATTGATGTCAGGATGGTTTATCAATGCAAGAGTGTATGAGGGAAAAAATACTTTAGGAATCAGAAAAGCGGCGCCGCAGCCAGCTCCTCATAAGTATCTGCAAAATAATCGGCTGCAGCCAGAAGCTTTTCGCGCCTGGTCGGCTGAGCCGGGTCGGCAATGCCGACGCCATACACGCCCAGCGTTTTTGCCACCTGCAACGCATAGGCTGAGTCTTCAAACATGACACAATCCTCGCCCTTACAGCCGTAATGCTCAAACAGCATTTCATAAATGGCGGGCTTGCTCTTTTCCATTTCCAAATCATGTGCCGAAAAGCTCGCGTCAATAAGCCCTTCCAGACCAAATTTGCGAATCATGACCTCCACAAAGCAGCCGGCGCTGGCTGTCAGAACGGCGACGCGTACGCCCTTCTGTTTGAGGCCGATCAGATACTCCTTGGCGCCCGGCCGCATCATGACAAAACTCCGGTATTGCTCCAGCATGATCTCATATCCGCGATCGATAAACTGCTTGTCTGTACAGGGCAAAGCGTACTTTTCAATCAGATAGGATGGACACCGGTAAAAGCCCAGCCGCTTCACCTCACGGGCATCCTCATCAGTCATCTGATACCCAAATCCAAACAACACATTGGCAGCGATCCTGCCCCACTGGTACATGGAATCCACCAAAGTGCCATCCATGTCAAAAATCGCAACGGTTTTTTTCACTGGTTCTTTTCCTTGATGGCCAGCTTGATAATGCGGCTCGTACCCAGACGGTTGGCGCCGAGTTCGATGAACTTCTCGGCATCAGCAAAGGAGGAGATGCCGCCGGCGGCCTTGATCTTCACGTTGAGGCCGACATGCTTTTTGAACAGGACGATGTCATCAAAAGTAGCACCAGCGGTGGAGAAACCGGTAGAGGTTTTGATGAAATCGGCACCGGAGCGGGTGACGATATCACACATGGTGATCTTTTCTTCATCCGTCAGGAGGCAGGTTTCGATGATGACCTTGAGCACCAGATCACCGCAGGCTTTTTTCAGCGCCTTGATCTCCTCCAGCACATAATCGGTGTTGCCCGCCTTGAGCTCGCCAATGTTGATAACCATATCGATCTCAGTCGCACCGTTGCGGATGGCATCCTCCGCCTCAAATACCTTGGAAGCAGTAGTCATATTGCCGTTGGGGAAACCGATCACCGTGCAGATGGTCATTTTGCCCTGCACATATTCCGCCGCACGCTTGACATAGCACGGCGGGATGCAGACCGACGCAGCGCCGTATTCGATGGCTTCATCGCACAGGCTGCAGATTTGGTCAAAAGTGGCTTCCTGCTTGAGCAGGGTGTGATCCACGATACCGAAAATCATCTTTCTGTCCATTTTTTCTTCCTCCGTCTGAACAAGTCTTGCCGCCGTGACAATACTAAATCTATGCTCCTTCCGGCAGCTTTCCCGGAGCAATCCTATGAATATACAAGTTTGTGGGATTTGCGTTGGATATTATCAGCGTTCAAACCCTTCCTTGAAGCGCTTCATCATTTCGTTGGTCAGGCTATTGGAATCGGGCTGCAGCTCGATCTGCTCCCGCTCCACCCACTCGGCGTATTTCAGCTCGTTTTCATCCATGCGGATGGTCTTATCGCCTGTCGCAACGCAATAGAAGCCTGCCAGGATATCCCCTGCAACGCCCCACGGCTGGGATTTGTAGTAGCGGATGTCGGTCACAGTGAGGCCTGTTTCTTCCATCACTTCGCGGGCCACCGTCTGCTAAAGCGTTTCCCCGATTTCGGTAAAGCCGGCTACCAGTGCATTACGGTTATAGCCCTTTCGGTAGCGGGTCAGCAGCAGACGATTGCCATCCTTTACCCCGACAATGACCGCAGGCATGATGCGCGGGTACGCTGTGTAACCGCAGGTGCAGGTCATGGCGCGTTCTGTTTGGGAATGCGTCATCCTTTGTCCGCAGCGGCCGCAGAAAACGGTATCCCGGTACCAATCTGCCAGATGCCTGCCGGTATAGACGGCAAAAAGCATTTCACGGGGCAGTACGCCGTTTTCGCGCAGTGTCCGCAGGGAACACCTTTCCAGCTTTTCCGTATTTCGCGGCGCATGCAGATAAAACCGCTGCTCCTCCACGGAAAACAAATAGCGGCAATCCCCCTTGGAAAGCCCCAACGATTGTACCGTAGGAAAACACAGTGTTTCCCCAGGCACGCAGAACACCTCCCCTTCCTCATACATCAGCACGGAATCCTCCGGTCGGGCCGTCCAGTCCGGATGATAGGCGTTGTAGAGGTGTTTGGGCTCAATATCCTGAATCATCATGAGGTTCAGTGCAGTACCGTGGCATTACCCACCGGGGAGAAGGTCAGATATACGTACCACTCACACCAGTAGCCCTTATAGATGCCCTTGTTTTCGGTCACGGTCAGGTACTGCTCCACAGTAAAACCATTCTGCAGGCGGTTCTTAGTCACATTGTACATGTCATCCGCGTATCCGACTTCGGGGCTGCTGTCATACTCACCGATTTCGGTGTAGAACTCATACTGAGCGGGTACCAGATCCAAGATCATGCCGTCCATCAGTTCCACATCCCCCATGCGGAAGCTGCCCGCCCAGCGGGTGCCCAAATGGTTGGTGTCATAGCAGAGGGCCGTGATGTGAACAATCATCTTTTCTGCCAGGGCAGACGAAGCGGTCAGCAGCATCAGCAGCGCCAGGGTCAGGGCAACGATCTTTTTCATATTTATCCTCCTTCGGGCATCAGTCGACGATGCCTGTGTTTTTCATAAAGGTACCCGGCAGATACAAGCTGCCGGACAGTGTTTCCGTTTGAACGCCGTCGATAAAAATGCACACACTGCGCACCGTTTCCGCTTCCGTCAGTGTATTGACCAGACTGTAGACCAGCTGTTTTTCATTTTCTGCCGAAAGCCCGGCACAGAGCGTGCCGAAGCGGGCGGAAAAATTCAGCAGCAGCACGCCGTCCTCCAGTCCCGCGCCAAGCAAGTCATTGTCTGCCAGTCCCTGCGGAAAAACCGCTCCGCCAGGCGCACTGTCCTGCACCTGCGGCCCGTCAAACAGGCAATTGACCAGCGCCCGCGGCGAGCAGGTCTCCTCATGCGGCAAAGCCCGGGTAATCCGTTTCAATTTTCCGTTCTCCGTCGCCAGGCAAAGCGGGCACTCGGAAAGCAGGAAAGAATTGAAATCATTTCGATGCATCACGCCGTTTTCAAAGGCAACGGTCCGTCCGGCATCCCGGTAAGTACTGCCCGGGGTGACCTCGGTGATGAGTTCTTCCCCCGCATAGACCATCAGACCGGATAGTCCCGGCACAAAGGTCAGAACAGTCAGGGCGAGCGATGCCATCATGACCGATCGCGGCACCCCGCTGTCAAGGATCACAGTGTTGAACGCGTCATCGAAATGCAGCACTGCCACTTGTCCGCCTGTTGCGGCGTTCTCCCGCACGGCGATGCCATCCGGTGCCAAGTAATCCAAAAGATTGGGCAGCGCCGATGCAGTCTGCAGGGTTTCGGCATCCCCGGACAGCGCATTGAGCAGCGCGGCCACCATCGAAGCCTTGTCGTGACGCTCAAACTCAATCTGCTTTGTTTCAACAGCAACCCCCCTGCCGCCCCGTATGGGATAATAGAGGCAGGCACGCGTCCTGTCATTTCCGACGGAGATCAGGCTCTGCAGATCGCTTTTCATTACATCCGCGGAGAGGTGTGTGTCAGCGGCAAAGCAGCCGGCCGGCACCGATGCGGTCATATCCAGTCCCATCTGACGGGAATTGATCAAAACGCTCACAAAACGGATATCGCCCCATTGGCACAGGGTATTGGTAATGGCGTGGCAAACTCCGTAAAACTGACCGGCATCCAGCCACAAGGCCGAGGTGCCAAGGTTTACCACCGCTGTATTTCCGCTGATTTCGACCGGTCCCAATGTTTGCAGCGGCGTTTGAGGGCTGAGGGGGGCGCTATTCTCCCCGCCGGCATACGATAACAGCATCTGCAGCGTTTCATCCACCGGATGCCGCAGGGACGAGGTCTGGACCTTTTCACTGACCGTAATCAACCGTGTTCCCGTCTCATCCGGCACATAAAGCACCACGGTTTCGGTGCGTGACAGCCGACTATCACCCACAGGGGCACTGTAAGGGACCCGCACAGGGGACAGCGTGACGGAGGAGGAGCGGTTCAATACCTCTGTTGTGCAGCCGCTCAGCAGCACAGACAGTGCCAGCAGCAGCGCCGGCAGCATTCGCTTTTTCTTCATTCCTGCACCTGTATCCAGCCCAGCAGTGTCTGCGTCTCCAAATACCAGACGCCGTTTTTTACGGTCATGCGCGCAGGCAAACGCTCTTTGGTTTCTTCCCGCCCGGCGTTGTCCGGCATCGTCAGTGTGACGCACAAAACGACCGCACCGTCAGGCGATACACTGCCGCTGCTGACCTCATAGTCTGTCAATCTTGCCGCCTGGGCAAAAGTATCTTCCGTCAAGGCATCCCCCGTCGTGTACAGCCGCACCACATCGAGGTTTCGCGTTTTCCATCCCTCAAGCAGGCTGCACAGCGCACTTCGGGGCGTCAGCAGAAAACTTTCGTCACGGCGGTAAGGGGGCAGCGGAGTGGTGTCACCGCTTTCGTCATACTCCCCGGTCAAACGCATCGTAACGCCCGTGCGGCTTTCGTTTTTGACAAGAACCTGCACGGAAGTAAAGCGGCCATCCTCGGTCAAAGCAGCCGTCACTGCCGCCATGGCCAGGCGCCGCCGCAGCAACGCATCGCTGTTTTTTTCTCCGCCGGAGTCGGCAGCGGTCAGGGCGGAATTGAAGGTGACAAAGATCATATCCCCTTGGGCTTGCGTGGAAAGCACCTATGTCCCCTCAGGAAAAAGCGCACTGCTGCCGATGCTGTTTTCACGAATCAGCTGCTGCAGCAACGCCTTTTCACGTGTGGTATCAGCGGTTCGTGTGACCGTTTTCATCTCCGCGCGCAGAAACGCCGTGTCGGCATAGCGCGTATAGAGGACAGCCTCAAAGCAAATATCGCTTTTGCTCTCCGTGGTAATGCCTTCCGCCCGTACCGAGCCGCAAAGCGCCAACAGCATCAGCAGGACGATCAGGCCGTTTTTTATCATGCTTCTCATTTTTTCGTTTCGCCGATGCAGCGGCCCCGCAGCCTTTCCGCTGCCCTTTCCAGCGCGTCACGGCTGTTGTTCCATGGCTTATCGGCATTCCGGTAATCAAACTTCAGGGTGAACCATTCCAGCTCCTCTTCCACGCGGCGGCTGTTTTCCGCTGTCAGTCGCAGCAGTTCAGCCGCAAAATCGGCCTGCTGTTCAGCAGAAAGGCATTCCCCCGCCATACGAAGCAGCAGGGCGGCATCCCGGTAGCACAGTCCTTTGGAACCTTCAAACGCCTTGCGGAAGGACGCGTCGGACGCGTACAGATGCAGGAATGTATAAGCGTAGCGGCCCATGTTCTCCCGTATGCTGTCGCAGATGATGCAGGTGGAGATCAGCTTTTCCAGTTCTTCCGCCGCCACCGTCAGCACGGAACGGTTTTCCCCTTTGGCCTTGATGGCCTTGAGTCCCTTTTCACGGCGCAG
>JAKSQG010000096.1 GCA_024404275.1 Clostridia bacterium
CCACAGCGGGAATGATGATGGGGTTCTTTTCCGCTTCGGGAGCGGCAGCTTCCTCAGCAGGAGCATAAGCGTTGTTGATGGCAGCGGCAACGGCCTTGCAGGTGCGGGTCGCACCGGCGATGATCTCCACATCGGCGTCGGTCAGAGGCAGGCTCTTACCGATGTAGCGATTGGCATAGTCTTCATCCAGAACCTTGGTACCGACGCCTTCGATTTCGGGGAAGTCCTTATCGTCGACTCTCAGGCCGGTGATCATGCCGTTTTCAATGTTCACCACAACAGTGACATCGCCCATGAAGCCGCGGGCAGTGCCCTTGACCTCGCCGGAAGTGGCGGCAGGGGCATCGGTGGCTTCGGGAGCATCGGGAGCGGCAGCACTCATGGAGGCGAACGCCGCATTGATGGCTTCCACAACAGCCTTGCTGGTGAAGGTGGCACCGGAGATCATATCGACATCGCCCTCATTCAGAGGCAGGGCCTTGCCGATGAACTGACGCTGATAACCGTCCGCCAGCGCCTTCTGGCCAAAGCCGGCGGTCTCATTGAAGTTTTCGTCACCGATCTTGATGGCTTCGATGGTGTTGTCGGCAGCCACGGCGATCTCAACGGCCACGGGGCCGGCGAAGCCCTGAGCGGAAGCAGTCACACGGGTACCCGCGGCGTTTTCGATATTGGGCAGCTCTTCGTTCATCGCGGCGAAGCCGGCATTGATGGCTTCCACAACGGCCTTGCTGGTGAAGGTGGCGCCGGCAATGGCTTCCACATCTTCATAATTCAGGGGCAGAGCCTTGCCGATAAACTGACGCTGATAACCGTCCGCCAGCGCCTTCTGGCCAAAGCCGGCGGTCTCATTGAAGTTTTCGTCACCGATCTTGATGGCTTCGATGGTGTTGTCGGCAGCCACGGCGATCTCAACGGCCACGGGGCCGGCGAAGCCCTGAGCGGAAGCAGTCACACGGGTACCCGCGGCGTTTTCGATATTGGGCAGCTCTTCGTTCATCGCGGCGAAGCCGGCATTGATGGCTTCCACAACGGCCTTGCTGGTGAAGGTGGCGCCGGCAATGGCTTCCACATCTTCATAATTCAGGGGCAGAGCCTTGCCGATGAACTGACGCTGATAATCATCTTCCAGAGCCTTCTGGCCGAAGCCGGCGGTCTCATTGAAGTTGGCGTCACCGATCTTGATGGCTTCGATGGTGTTATCCTCGGTCACCGCGATCTCAACCTTGACGGGGCCGGCGAAGCCCTGAGCGGAGGCAGAGGTACGCTCGCCCTTGGCACTCTCGATATCGGGCAGCGCAGCGGCGGCGGCACTGGCCTGCGCGGCATACGCATCGGGATCGATCAGATACAGCATGATCTGGTTGACGGCCTTGTTGATGGCGGTACTGGTGATGGTGGCGCCGGAGAAAGCGTCCACATCGGTACCCAGCTCCAGCTGACCGGTCTTGCCAATGTAATTGGAAAGATAGTCATCGCCGATTCTGCCGCCGTAGTTGGGCGTTTCGGAGGAAACATCCGCAACGATCTGACCGATGAAGAATTCATCATTCACCAGCAGTTCCACGCGCACATCGCCGCCGAAGCCCGCCAGGCTGATGGCGTACCAGCCGTCTCCCAGCTCTTCCACGTCGACCTGCGCGGTCTCGATGGTAAAGCCGGCGGCCTCGCTCAGCTTGTTCATGGCATCATTGACGCCGCGGATGACGGCCTTGGAGGTGATGGTGGCAGCCGTCAGGGCATCGATCTCACCGTCATCCTTGGTCAGGGCGACAGGCGCGGTCTTGCCGGCAAACTGGTCCTGGAAGGCCGCTTCCTTGGCACGGGCGCCCAGACCGGCGGTCTCGGAGAAGTTCGCACCGCCCACGCTGATACCGGTGATGGTACCATCGGGCTCCACACCCACGGTGATCTCGATCTCGCCGCCGAAGCCGTTGGTGGGCACGGTGGTGGTATAACCGATCACCTCGCCGGCAGCGTTCTTGGCGACATATACATTACTTTCCTCATCATACTCAAAGCTCGTGGCCTCGGGCAGCAGCGCCTTGCGGGCCTCTTCCGCCTTGGCGGCGGTGTTGGCTTCGATCTGGGGCTTGGTCATGTTGTAGGTGGCAGCCAGCAGACCGGCGGCGATCACGCAGATCAAGGTCAGCAGCAGCCAGGCGGGAATACGCTTTTTCATGTGCGTCCATCTCCATTGTTTTGTTTATTGAAAGGTTTCCCATTGGAATCATTCGGTAAAGGGCAGATACTTTTTGAAGCCGGTCGTCCAGAAGACATTTCCGTCTTCCTCCACCCACATGGCTTCGGCGTCATACTTTTCAAGCAGGGGCAGCGCGTCCTCCGCGCTCATCAGGTACAACGCGGTGGAAAGGGCATCGCCGATGCCGCTGTCCGCGCAGATGATGGTAACGGCCTTGTACCATTTGGCCGGCATCAGGGTATCGGGATCGATAATGTGGTGGTAGTTGACACCATCCACCGTATAATAACGCTGATAGTCGCCGCTGGTCACAACGGTGCCATTCGTCATGCTCAGGGTAGCCAGATAGCTGTTGCTGTAGGGATCAAAGGGATCGGTCACCCCCACGGTCCATTTGGCGCCGTCCGGCTTGGCCCCATGCACCAGCACGTTGCCGCCCACACTGATGAGATACCCTTCCGGAAAATCCTTGCAGGATAACTCGGCGGCATATCCCTTGGCCAGGGCACCCACATCCAACCGTGCCTTTTCATCGGTCAGCCGTACGGTACACGCCTCGGGATCGATCTCCAGCAATGCCATGCCCGTATGCCGTGCCGCCTCGGTCAGCACCTCCGGGTCCGGCAGATAGGCCTTGTCCGGATGCGCAATGCCGTATTCGCGTGCCTCATGCCACACATTCAGCACAGCGCCCAGCGTGATGTCCACGCGTCCGGCAGTCATCACCGCTACCTCTTTGGCAAAGAGCAGAAAATCGATCATCTCTTTGCTGACGCTGACCGGCTCACCGCCCGCGGCATCGTTGACGGTCTTGAGGTTGTTTACCCCCTCATAGTCGTTGTAGATGTCAAACAGGCTGTTATAGGTCCGCATCGATTGCGTAAACCGCTCCACCTCTTCATCAAAGGCAGCCCGTGATTCGGCATAGCCCATCACATAGGTCACGGTGTCAAACAGGTCCAGCAGCGTGGTCTGAAAGCGCACGGGCGCAGCGCCGGCTCCGGCGGGCACAGCTCCCATCAGCAGAATCAGCGCCGTCATCAGGCACAATATTTTCCGCTTCATATATAATTTCTCCTTGATTGTACGAGCCGAAAAACCATCCTTCACCCCCGTATGGGTATAGTAGGTCCTTGTTTCCCGGTTCGGTATTTCATTATAACAGAAATTGCCCCACTGTACAACACCAAAAAACGCGTTTTACACAATTTAAGACTTTTTGGCTGTCTCCTCCGTCAAGGGGCGAAAGGGGCGTCAATTGACTTTTTTTCTTTGCCTTGCTATACTGAACGTACCCGCGCGGGGGGAGGGTACTCCCCTGAGCGGGCTCTTTGAGTGTAACGGCGCAGCCGCGCCAAAATGAGGTATTTCATGAGCGTACTGGACAGGCTGATTCACAGTGAAAAGATCGCATAGCTGCTTCAGGCGGCACAAAACGGCGCTGCCTCTGCCTATGAGGTCAGCGAGGGCGCGCGCGCCGCGCTGGCCGCGGCCGTGACGCTGGCGTCCGGCCGGCAGGTGATCGCCGTCTGCCCTTCCGAAAGGGAAGGCGCCGTCATGGCCGAGGATGCCCGTCAGCTGGGCGTCAATGCCGCCGCGCTGCCCGCAAGGGAGCGGCAGTTTGCCCGTTCGGTCGCCAGCCGTGATGCCAGCTGGCAGCGTGTCAGCATGCTGGGCGCCCTGCGCCGCGGCGAGACACGGCTTTTATTCATCTCCGCCGACATGCTTTTGTGGAAGACCACGCCCCCGCAGAAATGGGAGCTGATGAGCACCCCCCTCGAGACCGACGCCGAGATGGACCCCAAGGCCCTCATCAACCATCTGGTCTCCGCCGGCTATGAACGTGTGGAAATGGTCGAAGGCCGCGGTCAGTGTGCCCTGAGAGGCGCTATTCTGGACGTCTTTCCGCCCGACAGTCTCAACGCCCTGCGCATTGAGTTTTTTGACAATACCATCGATTCCATCCGCTCCTTTGACTGCATCACCCAGCGCTCGGTGGAGCACATGCGTTCCGTATGCATCAGCCCCGCCGCCGAATATGTATTGACCCCGCCCGAAAAAGCGGAGGCAGGGGCACGCATGCACACGCTTCTGGAAAACGCGAAGGACCGCTTCCGCGGCACGGCGGATGGTCTTTCCGCCCTGCTGGCCGATGCCGAAACGCTTCAAAACGGCGGCACTCTGGCGCAGATGGACCTGTGGGCAGGCGTGCTGATGCATCAAACCGCACCGCTGACTGCCTGGCCGCAGCAGCCCATCGTGCTGGTCTTTTCGCCGTAGCACTGTCTGGAGCGCCTGCGGGACGCCCGCAGCGGCTTTGAAAACGAGCTGGCGCAGGCCATTGAACGCATGGAGGCCGTGCCCGAGCAGCAGGACGCCCTTCTGACCGAGGCGGAAGCGCTGCAAATGGTCAACAGTCACACCGTCATCACCGTACAGGACCTGATGCGCCCCGCCGAGGGCTTCCGTCAGGGGCACTTTGTGCAGCTGCCCACACTGGATGCCCCCTCCTACCGCACCAATGTGCGCGACCTGGCCGAGGACCTCAAAACATGGAGCCGGGAAAAGGCCGATGTCTTCCTCTACACAGGCGGCGAGGCGCGTACCGGTCGACTGAAGGAAGCGCTGCAGGGGGTCGAATGGCGCGAGGACCCCGCCGTGCGCTTTGACCCCGTCACGCTGCACCGCGGCTTTCTCCTTGGCTTCTGCGGGCTGTATGTCATCAGCGATGCCGATATCTATGGTACGGTGCATAAGAAGAGCACCGTCAAAAGCAGCCTGTCCCAGCGCATCGGTGCTTTTACCGACCTCAAGGAAGGCGATTTTGTCGTTCACGAGGCGCACGGCGTGGGCATTTATCAGGGTGTGCAGCGTGTGCAGAGCGAGGGCGCGTGGCGTGATTATCTGGTCATTCAATACCGCGGCACCGACCGCCTGTATGTACCCACCGATCAGTTCGACCGTGTGCAAAAATACATCGGCTCGCAGGAAACGCCGCCGCCCCTCAACTCGCTGTCCGGCGGCGAATGGGAAAAGCAAAAGAGCCGTGTCAAGGCAGGCCTCAAAAAGCTGGCCTTCAATCTGGTCAAACTCTATGCCGAGCGTGAAAAAACACCCGGTCATGCCTTCTCCCCCGACAACACATGGACGGGGCAGTTTTCCGACGCCTTCCCCTACGAGCTGACCGATGACCAGGCGCGTGCCGTCGAGGACATCCGCCGCGACATGGAAGCCCCCCGCAACATGGATCGCCTGCTGTGCGGCGATGTAGGCTACGGCAAGACCGAGGTCGCCATGCGGGCTGCCTTCAAGGCGGTCTGCGACAGCAAGCAGGTGGCGCTGCTGGCGCCCACCACCATTCTGGCGCAGCAGCATTATTACACCTGCGTCAAGCGCTTCAAGGATTTCCCTGTCACCATTGAGGTCTTGAGCCGTTTCCGCAGCCCCAAGGCGCAAAAGGAAGCGCTCATGAAGGCGGCTTCCGGCAAAGCCGATATCATCATCGGCACACATCGCCTGCTCAGCAAGGATGTGACCTTCAAGGACCTTGGTCTGCTCATCATCGATGAATAGCAGCGCTTCGGCGTACAGCACAAGGAGCAGATCAAAAACTACAAAAAGACGGTGGATGTGCTGACCATGTCCGCCACGCCCATTCCCCGCACGCTGCACATGAGCATGGTGGGCGTACGCGACATGAGCGTACTCGAAACGCCGCCCGAGGACCGCGTACCCGTGCAGACCTACGTCATCGACTACAACGAAAGCATCATCCGTGACGCCATCCTGCGGGAGATGGGACGCGGCGGTCAGGTTTACTTCTTATATAACAGGGTCAGCGATATCGACCGTTTTGCGGGACGGCTGCGCCAGCTGGTGCCGCAGGCACGCATCGTCATCGGTCACGGGCAGATGGCGGAGCGTGATCTGGAGGATGTGATGCTGGATTTCTACAGCGGCAAGTATGATGTGCTGCTGTGCTCCACCATCATCGAAAACGGTCTGGATGTGCCCAACGCCAACACCATGATCGTCTATGACGCCGACCGTTTCGGCTTAAGCCAGCTATACCAGCTGCGCGGGCGTGTGGGACGCTCCAACCGTGTGGCGTACGCCTACTTTACGGTGCGCCCCGGCGCCTCGATCAGCGAGACAGCCGAAAAACGCCTCTCTGCCATCCGTGAGTTCACACAGTTCGGCGCGGGCTTCCGCATTGCCATGCGCGACCTCGAGATCCGCGGTGCAGGCGACATCTTCGGCGCGGAGCAGAGCGGACACATTGCCGTGGTGGGCTACGATATGTACTGCCGCCTGATCGAGGAAGCCGTGCGGGAGGAACAGGGCATTTCCACCGAACGCGAACAGTTGGAGCCCCGCATCGATTTGCGCATCAACGCCTTCCTGCCCGAAAAGTACATCAAGAGCGGCAATCAGCGCGTTGAAGTCTACAAGCGCATCGCTGCCCTGCGCAGCGAGGAGGAGCGCAGCGACATCGTGGATGAGCTCATTGACCGTTACGGCGATGTGCCCGATTCCGTCATGCGCCTGCTCGACACCGCCCTTTTGCGCGCGCTGTGCGTGTACTTTGGCGTGCAGCTGGTGCAGCGGCAAAACAACACCCTGTTCTTCCGTTTTGATATGCGCTATATCCCCGATGTGGCGCAGATGAACCTCGCCATGGGACCCAAGTGCCGCCTGCGCTTTTCGCCCTCGCGCATTCCGGGGTTGATTCTGCCCCTCACCGCCAAGGATACCGACGAGGATGGTCTCGCCCTCGCCTGCCGCGAGCTTGGCGTCATCCGCGCCGCGATGGAAAAGGCGAAAACGAAGGAATGACGGGAACGCCGGGGAGGGCACGCTTTTCGAGGCCGAAAAGCATCCCCTCCCCGGACCCCACCCGAGAAAAGGCA
>JAKSQG010000097.1 GCA_024404275.1 Clostridia bacterium
GCAGACACTGATCGAGACCTTTGGCCGCGACAAGATACAGATCGACGAGTGATAAAGTATTTCAAGGGGGAACCACGCTTTCCGAAGCCGGAAAGCATGGTTCCCCCTTGAACCCCTTCCGAGAAAGGGCAATATTTTTTACGCATAACACCCTTGCAATGATGACAGTCGATGTTCATCAAGGCAAGGGTGTTATTGTTTGAATTGCTTTTTCGCGGAGGGCTTGGGAACCGCCCTTTTTGGCTTCAAAAAGGGTGGTTCCCAACACTCTCCCGTTACTCCTCGTTGGTCTCCTCGTTAGTCTCCTCGGCGGTCGACTCCGCGACCTCGGCAGGCTCGTCAGCCTGCTCCTCTTCCTTGTAGGCGCAGGTCACGGCCACCACACGGCTGCCCTCGGCAACGCGCATCATACGCACGCCCTGGGTCGCACGGCCACAGGCACGGACGGTATTCGCCGCCATGCGGATGATGGTACCGTCATTGGTGATCAGGATGATGTCTTCCTCCTCGCTCACCATCAGCTGTGCCGCCAGCGGGCCGGTCTTGTCGGTCAGATTCATGGCTGTTACGCCCTGACCGCCGCGTCCCTGCTCACGGAACTCCTCGGGATCGGTACGCTTGCCGAAGCCGTTTTCGCTGATGGCCAGCACCAGACGATCGGGCTCCACCACGCACATGGAGACCACACGGTCCTCCTCGCTGCGCAGCTTCATGGAGCGCACGCCCATGCTGTTGCGGCCCATGGAACGCACATTCTTCTCGCTGAAGCGAATGGCGCGACCCATACGGCTGCCCATCAGCAGCTCATCCTCGCCGCTTGTCAGCTGCACGCTGACCAGCTCGTCATCATCACGCAGCACAATGGCGATCAGACCGCTGCGGCGCAGGTGGGCAAACTCCTCCAGCGGGGTCTTTTTGATCAGGCCCTGCTTGGTCGCCATCATCAGATAGCGTCCTTCCACGCTTTCGGGCATGGCGATCATGTTGGTGATCTTCTCCCCCGACTGCAGCGGCAGCAGGTTGATGATGGCCGTGCCGCGGGAAGTGCGTCCCGCCTCGGGGATCTGATAGCACTTGATCATGTAGCAGCGGCCCAGATTGGAGAAGAACAGCACATCGCTGTGGCTGTGCAGGATGGCGATCTTTTCGGCGTAGTCTTCCTCACGCAGATTCTGACCCATTACGCCCTTGCCGCCGCGTCCCTGCGCGCGATAGGTGGACTTGGACAGGCGCTTGACATAACCGAAGTGCGTCAGCGTGACCACCATGTCGTCGCGGGCAATCAGGTCAGCCACATCGATCTCGCCCTCGACGCTGCTAATCTCGGTACGGCGTTCATCGCCGAACTTTTCGCGCAGGGCGATCAGCTCATTTTTGATAACGTCCATCAGCAGCGCTTCATCCGCCAGAATGGCCGTCAGACGGGCAATGGTGTTCTGCAGCTCATCATATTCAGCCTGCAGCTTGTCGGATTCCAGATTGGTCAGACGGGCAAGACGCATATCCAGAATGGCCTGCGCCTGCTTGTCGCTGAAGGCAAAGCGCGCCATCAACTCATTTCTCGCCTCGGCGGTATCGCGGCTGGAGCGGATGATGTGCACGATCTCATCGATGTTGCTGAGCGCCTTGAGCAGACCCTCCAAGATGTGCGCACGGGCACGGCTCTTTTCGAGGTCGTAGCGGGTACGGCGGGTGACAACATCCTTCTGATGCTGCACATACCAGTACAGCATTTCCTTGAGGGACAGCACCTTGGGCTGACGGTCCACCAGTGCCAGCATGATGGCACCGAAGGTATCCTGCATCTGGGTGTGCTTGTAGAGGTAATTGAGCACCACATTGGGCTGCACATCGCGTTTCAATTCAATGACGATGCGCATGCCGGTGCGGTCGGATTCATCACGGATATCGCTGATGCCCTCCAGACGCTTTTCGTGCACCAGCTCGGCAATTTTGGCCACCAGAGCGGATTTGCACACGCCGTAGGGAATCTCGCTGACCACGATGCGGCTGCGGTTGCCGTTCATCTCTTCAATTTCGGTCTTGGCGCGCACGGTGATGTGGCCGCGGCCGGTATGATAGGCTTCCCGGATGCCGCTGCGGCCCAGAATGATGCCGCCGGTGGGGAAATCGGGTCCCTTGATGTGCTCCATCAGGTCGTCCAGCGTGGCATCGGGATTGTCGATGAGGCAGATGACAGCGTTGATGGTCTCGGTCAGGTTGTGGGGCGGAATGTTGGTGGCCATGCCGACCGCAATACCCGAGGAACCGTTGACCAGCAGGTTGGGGAAGCGGGCGGGCAGCACCACAGGCTGCATCAGGGTGTTATCAAAGTTGGGCATGAAATCGACGGTATCTTTGTCGATCTCCTGCAGCATGGCAGTGGCCAGCTTGGTCATGCGCGCTTCGGTATAACGCATGGCAGCGGCGCCGAAACCGTCGATGGAGCCAAAGTTGCCCTGACCATCGACCAGCGTATAACGCATGTTGAAGGGCTGCGCCAGACGCACCAGCGCGTCGTACACGCTGGCATCGCCGTGGGGATGATATTTACCCAGCACATCGCCCACCACACGCGCGCTCTTGCGGTACGGCTTATCGGGCGTCATATCCAGTTCGTTCATATCGAACAGGATACGGCGGTGTACGGGCTTCAGACCATCGCGCACATCGGGCAGCGCGCGGTTAATGATAACGGCCATGGAATAGGCGATGAAGGATTCCTGCATCTCCTTTTCCAGATTGACCGGAATAAGGCGTTCCTGAATTTCGCTCATGAAATTTCCTTTCTGCGCTTACAGGTCCAGATCGGCAACCAGGTTGTAGTTCTGTTCGATAAAGTTGCGGCGGGGCTCCACCTGATCACCCATCAGCAGGCTGATGTACTGATCGGCTGCCATGGCATCCTCCACGCTCACGCGCATCATCTGACGGGTGGCGGGGTTCATGGTGGTGGTCCACAGCTGCTCGCTGCTCATTTCGCCCAGACCTTTATAACGCTGCTGATCGTACTTGACGTCGTTGCCGTACTTCAGCTTCCATTCACCGGTCACACGGGCAAGCTCCTTATCGTCATAGACGTAGTGCTCTTCCTTGCCGCGGGTCAGCTTGTACAGCGGCGGCATGGCGATATACACATAGCCCTTTTCGATGAGCGGACGCATGTAGCGATAGAAGAAGGTGAGCATCAGAATGCGGATGTGCGCGCCGTCCACATCGGCATCGGTCATGCAGACGATGCGGTGATAGCGCAGTTTTTCCTCGTTGAATTCATCGCCAATGCCGCAGCCGAAGGCGGTGATCATATTTTTAATCTCCTGGTTGGCCAGGATCTTATCCAGACGGGTCTTTTCAACATTCAGGATCTTGCCGCGCAGGGGCAGGATGGCCTGATAATGGCGGTCACGTCCGTCAATGGCGCTGCCGCCTGCGGAGTCGCCCTCGACCATGAAGATTTCACACTTGGAGGGGTCGCGCTCGCTGCAGTCGCTCAGCTTGCCGGGCAGGGCGGCGGATTCCAGCAGCGTCTTTCTGCGGGTCAGATCACGTGCCTTGCGGGCTGCTTCACGGGCGCGGGCAGCATTGAGGCAGCGGTCGAGGATGAGCTTGGCTACGGCGGGGTTCTCTTCAAAATAGACGGCGAGCTGCTCATTGACCAGATTATCAACAATGCCCTTGACCTCGCTGTTGCCCAGCTTGCTCTTGGTCTGTCCCTCAAACTGCGGCTCATGCATTTTGACCGATACGATGGCGGTCATGCTTTCACGCACGTCCTCGCCCTTGAGGTTGGCATCGCTTTCCTTGAGGATGGGCGGCTTGACCTTGTTGCGGCCATAATCGTTGATGACACGGGTCAGCGCCGCCTGGAAGCCCATCAGATGGGTGCCGCCTTCGGGCGTATGGATGTTGTTGGCAAAGGAATAAACGTTTTCGCTGTAGCTGTCGTTATACTGCAGCGCTACCTCCACCGAGACCTCATTGCGAACGCCCTCGATGTAGATGGGTTCGGGGAAAAGCACCTCGCGGTTCTGGTTCATGAATTTAACAAACTCGCGGATACCGCCCTCGTAGTGGAAGGTGTTCTCCTGCTCCTTGCCCTCACGCTCATCAACCAGAATGATCTTGATGCCCTTGTTCAAAAAGGCCATCTCACGCAGACGGGTCTGCAGGATGCCGTATTCAAACTCAATACCCTCGTCAAACACACCGTCGGGGTTGTTTTCGCCGGCAATATCGGGCCAGAAGCGGATGGTGGTGCCTGTTCTGTCACCGGCATCGCCCACGACTTTGAGGTCGTATTCGACCTTGCCGCGGTTATATTCCTGCTGATAGATCTTGCCGCCCTGATACACCGTCACCATCAGGTGATTGCTCAGCGCGTTTACGACGGAAGCGCCGACACCGTGCAGACCGCCGGAGACCTTGTAGCCCTCGCCGCCGAATTTGCCGCCCGCGTGCAGCACCGTCAGACAGACTTCCACCGCGGGACGGCCCATCTTGGGATGGATGCCCACCGGGAAGCCGCGGCCGTTATCCTGCACCTCCACCGAGCCATCCGCCTTGATGGTGACACGGATCACCGTGCAGTAGCCGGCCAGTGCCTCGTCCACGGCGTTGTCAACGATCTCATAAACACAGTGGTGCAGGCCGCGGTAATCGGTCGAGCCGATGTACATGCCGGGACGGCGGCGAACTGCCTCCAGACCCTCCAGCACCTGTATATCGCCCGCGTCATAATGCTGCTGATCGGGGCGTGTAACATTCATTTCGTCAGCCATGTTGATCCTCCGTTTGATTCCGGTAAAACGGCAAAGGTGATACTTCGCCATCTTGTTGATTATACCATAAAAAGCGCCTTGATTCAAGGTTTTTTCTTATTTATATGCTGTTTTGAAAATTGTCTTGTCCCTCCTGCAGGAGCAAAAAAAGAAGGGCTCTTCCCCATCGGGAAGCCCCTTCCTTGAAGATGCCTTATCGTGCTTTTCCCACAAAGAAAAGTGCCAGGGTGCCGGGTCCGGAATGCGCGCCGATGACCGAGCCGACGGAGGTGACGACCTCCACCTGTGCGCCGCACTTTTGCTCAATGGCGTGCTTGAGCGTCTCCACATCCTTCATGCAGTCGCCGTTGGAAATGTACACGCGTCCGCCCTCCCAGGTATCGGCCATATGCTGCGCCAGCGCGTGCACGGAGGACTTGCGTCCGCGCACCTGACCGACCTTGATGAGGCGTCCCTCGTTATCCACGTGCAGCACGGGCTTGATATCCAACACGCCGCCGATGAGCGCCACCGCGGCACTGACACGGCCGCCGCGCTTGAGATAGACCAGATCATCCACGGTGAACCAGTGGCAGATCTTGCCGCGGTTGTTTTCAACATATTCAACGATCTCGTCAAGGGTCTTGCCCTCATCGCGCAGGTCCTTGACGAAGCTCAGAAGCAGACCGTAGCCCGCGGAGGCGCACAGGGAATCCAGCACCGCGACCTTGCGCTCGGGATACTTCTCCTGCATTTCACGGCCGATCATCAGGGAGGACTGATAGGTGGTGCTCAGCGCGCTGTCGAACGCCAGATAGCAAACATCATGCCCCTCACTCAGCGCCTTTTCAAAGGCAGCACGCACCTGGTCGGGGTTGACCGCGGCGGTTTTGGCCACGCGGCCGCTGCGCATCTGATCGTAAAATTCCTTGATGGTGGAATCTTTTTCAGTGTGCACCACACAGTCGTCGGTGAACATGTAGGTCAGGTCAAAGCATTCTACCTGCCACGCTTTGAGCATTTCCGGGGCGATGTCACAGGCGGTATCGGCAAACAGAACAAAATCAGCCATAATACGATCCTTTCTTAAACCTTCAGCAGCAGGCTCCATACAAAAATGGCGGGAATGGAGCAGAGAGTAGAGAAGATGACCATCTTGGTGGCAAACTCGGGGTCACGCTCATACTTGGCCGCCAGCATGGTGGTGGTAGCGCCGGCGGGCATGGCCGCCAGAATGACGCAGATGCCGGTCGCCAGGGGGCTTACGGCAAGCACCTTGCACACCACCCACACCAGCGCGGGAGCGGCCACCAGACGATGCAGCGTGAACCACAGGATGGTCTTATCCACCAGATGCTTGAGGTCGATCTGCGACAGCACAAAGCCGATGACCATCATCGACAGGGGGGTGGTGCAGCTGCCCAAAGAGGAGATGGGCGTCATCAGCAGCGTGGGCACCTGTACACCGAAGATCATGCAGACAATGCCCAGCATGCAGGCGATGACACAGGGATGGGTCGCGACCTTGACGATCGATTTTTTGACGTCATTAACGCCCGAATACAGTGCCAGTCCCTCGGACCACATCATGATGCGCATGGGGATCAGATAAATGCTGGCGAGCATCAGACCGGTGGCGCCGAACAGGCTTTCGGCAATGGCGTTGCCCAGAAAGCCCGCGTTGGAGCAGATCATGCCGTAGGCGAGGTTGACACGATGCTCCGGCCCCTGCTTGGGGAAAGCCAGCTTGCCATACACCACCGCCAGCACCTGCACGCCGATGGAAATGAGCAGCACCATCAGGCAATCCGCCGCCAGGCTGGACAGATCCTTGCCGATAAAGGACTTGAAGATCTGACAGGGCAGGACCACATACAGCACCAGATTGGTGATATCCTTCATGGCTTTTTCGGAAAGGATCTTCCATTTACGAAGGATGAAGCCCAGGGCGATCATTACAAAAAGGCTGAATTCCAGCGGTAAAAGCTTATCCATTTTTTCTATGCTTCCTTTCAGAAAGAATTCGCACTTCTTCCCGAATACATCATACCACAATCCTTCTAAAATAACAATAAACACAGACTTTCGGGTTGTTGTTCTTATTTCGTCTTTTGGCCCGAAGGTAAAAAAGGATTGACGAAAAAGGGAAACCGTGTTATACTCAACAATGCTGATAACAGCATCGCTGTGTCGGCGCGGAATGCCAATATAGCTCAGTTGGTAGAGCGGCTGATTCGTAATCATCAGGTCAAGGGTTCGAGTCCCTTTATTGGCTCCACCGGGGTGTAGCGCAGCTTGGTAGCGCGTTTGGTTCGGGACCAAAAGGTCGCGGGTTCAAATCCCGCCACTCCGACCA
>JAKSQG010000098.1 GCA_024404275.1 Clostridia bacterium
GGATTATAATAATAAATTGGTAAGAAAGGCTTGGTGAAAATCAATGTTTCCCGGTTTCAGCAACGACCTGCTCTCCTTTTACGCCGATATCCGTTTCAACAACAACAAGGTGTTCATGGACGAGCACCGCAAGGAATACTACCAAAAAGTTCGCGACCCGTTTTACGCTTTTATTGAGGAGCTGGCTCCCGTGATGCTCTCCATCGATGAGGACATCGAGGTCCGCCCCTCCAAGTGCCTGTCCCGCATCAACCGCGATACGCGCTACACGCGGGACAAATCCCCCTACCGCGACCACCACTGGGTCGCCTTCCGCGAGGCGGCGCGGGACAAGGACGGTCAGCCCTTCTTCTGGTTTGAGATCCGTCTGGATTCCGTCAGCTGGGGGCTCGGCTTGTGGGGCGAAAACCGCGACCTGCTGGACGAGCTTCGCCGCAAAATGATCGCCCGTCCCGATGAATGGCTGCGCCTGACCAAACTTCTGACCGAAAAAGGCTTTATCTACGGCGGGCAGCAGTGGAAAAAGCTCAAGGTCCCCGAGGGGCTGCCGCTGGCGCTGGCGCCGCTGTACACCGCGCGCAGCCTGTATTTTGAAAAGACGGGCATTGACCCGTCCTGGATCTTTGAACCCGATATTGTCCGCCGCGTGGCGGAAGACTTTCAGCATCTGGCCCCCGTGTGGCGCGCGCTGCGCGGGCGGAACAGCATCGAGGGAGGGATCGTATGATCGATTACCAGACGCTCAAAAGCGGCACCGATATCCGCGGGCGCGCGCTGGGCGAGGACGCGCCGCTGAGCCGTGAAACCGCGCTTTGCATCGGCGGTGCCTTCATCACCTGGCTGAGTGAAAAAACAGGCCGTCCGCCGCAGGAGCTGACCGTTTCCATCGGCCGGGACAGCCGTGTGACCGGCCCCGACCTGCTCGCTGCCTGCGCCGAGGGCATGGCCCGCGAAGGCGCCCGCGTGTGGGACTTTGGTCTGTGCACCACGCCCGCCATGTTCATGAGCCTGCTGACCGAAGGATTCAAGGCCGACGCCTCCATCATGGTCACGGCCAGCCACCACCCCATGGACCGCAACGGCTTCAAATTCTTTTTGCCAAAGGGCGGCCTGTCGGGGCTGGATATCAGCATGATCCTGCACACCGCGGGCACCACAGCGCCCGTGGAACGGCCCCACGCTCCCATCGAAAAGCGTGCCTTCCTGCCCGTTTACAAAAAGCAGCTGCAGGATCGGGTACGCAGCGGTCTTGGCACCGAGGAGGCCTGCCCGCTGGTGGGCCTGCACGTGGTGGTGGATGCCGGCAACGGCGCGGGCGGCTTTTATGAAGAGCTGCTGCGGGAGCTGGGCGCATGGACGGAGGGCAGTCAGTTTTTGACCCCCGACGGCCGTTTCCCCAACCACATCCCCAACCCCGAAAACGCCGAGGCCATGGCCTCTGTCAGCCGCGCTGTGGTGAGTGCGGGTGCCGACCTGGGCGTCATCTTTGACGCCGACTGTGACCGTGCCGCCATCGTTGACGGGGACGGACGTGAGATCAACCGCAACCGCCTCATCGCCCTCATTTCCGCCGTGCTGCTGGATAAAACGCCCGGCGCCACCATTGTGACCGACTCGGTCACCTCCAGCGGTCTGGCGGAGTTCATCTCCGATTGGGGCGGACGCCACTACCGCTACAAGCGCGGCTACCGCAACGTCATTGACGAGGCCATCCGCCTCAACGAAAGCGGCATCGATTGCCCGCTTGCCATTGAGACCAGCGGTCACGCCGCCTTCCGTGAGAATCACTTTCTGGATGACGGCATGTATCTTGTCACCGTGCTGCTGGTGCAGGCCATGCGCATGAAGCGCGACGGCAAGGCGCTCTCCTGCCTGCTGGAGGGGCTCAAGGAGCCCATCGAAAGCGCCGAGCTGCGCCTGAACATCAAGGCGGCCGATTTCCGTGAGGCCGGCAAGGCGCTCATCACCCGCGTGATGGACCACGCCAACTTTGCGCCGGACTGGCACATTGCCCCCGATAACCGCGAGGGCGTGCGCATCGCCTTTGACCTGAACGGCGGGCTCAACAACGCGTGGTTCCTGCTCCGCCTTTCGGTGCACGACCCCGTGCTGCCGCTCAACTGCGAAAGCGATGTCGAAGGCGGCGTCAAACAAATGCTTACCCTGCTGCTTGAGGTCATCGGCGATACTGAGGATACCGATATCTCTCCCATTCAAAACTATATCAAACAGTAATGTAAGGAGAAGAAAAAAATGGATATTCAGCAGAAAACGATCAATACCCTGCGTGCTCTGGCTGCCGATACTGTTCAGAAGGCCAACTCCGGTCATCCCGGCGCCCCCATGGGCATGGCTGCCATGGCGTATGCCGTGTGGGCCGAAGGCATGTGCCACAACCCCGCCGACCCCGCCTGGCAGAACCGTGACCGCTTTGTTCTGTCCAACGGTCATGCCAGCGCCATGCTGTACTCCCTGCTGCACATGTTCGGCTACGGCCTGACGATGGACGACCTCAAGAGCTTCCGTCAGTGGGGCAGCCGTACCCCCGGCCATCCCGAATACCGCCACACCCCCGGCGTCGAGACTACCACCGGACCTCTGGGTCAGGGCATTGCCAATGCCGTGGGCTTCGCCATTGCCGAGACCATGCTGGCCGCCCGCTTCAACAAGCCCGGCTATCCCGTGGTCGATCACCGCACCTTCGCCTTCTGCGGCGACGGCTGCATGATGGAAGGCATTGCCGCCGAGGCGGCCGCTCTGGCAGGCACCCTCAAGCTGGGCAAGCTGACCATTCTGTACGATGACAACGATATCTCCATCGAAGGCGACACCGACATCGCCATGCGCGAGGATGTGGGCGCCCGCTTTGCCGCCTACGGCTGGCAGGTGCTGAAGGTCGAGGACGGCAACGATCCCCAGAAGATCCTGGCCGCCGTCAACGAAGCCGCCAAGGACGACCGCCCCTCCCTGATCATCTGCAAGACCATCATCGGCTTCGGCTGCCCCGCCAAGCAGGGCACCGCCGGCTGCCATGGTTCTCCCCTGGGCGATGACAACGTGCTGGAAATGAAAAAGACCCTCGGTCTGCCCGAGGATACCTTCCGCGTGGATGACGATGTGTACGCCCACCTGCAGTCCTGCACTGCCCGCGGCGCCAAGGCCGAGGAAGACTGGAAGCGCATGCTGGAAGGCTATGCCGCCGAATATCCCGAGCTGAAGGCGAAGTACGACAGCTGGATGAGCGGCGAGCTGCCCGAGGGCCTGATGGACGACCCCGAGCTGATGGAGTTTGAAGGCAAGATCGCCACCCGTGCCACCAGCGGCACCACCATTCAGCGTCTGGCCAAGCGCATCCCCAACCTGGTGGGCGGCAGCGCCGACCTGGCTCCCTCCAACAACACCTACATCAAGGACGGCGGCGATTACAGCGCCGAAAACCGTCTGGGCCGCAACATGCACTTCGGTGTGCGTGAGCATGCCATGGCTGCCATCTGCAACGGCATGGCGCTGCACGGCGGTCTGCGCGTCTTCTGCGGCACGTTCTTTGTCTTCTCCGACTACATGAAGCATGCCATCCGCATGAGCGCCATCATGAAGCTGCCCGTCACCTATGTGCTGACGCACGATTCCATCGGCGTGGGCGAGGACGGCGCCACCCATGAGCCCATTGAGCATCTGGCCGGTCTGCGCTCCATTCCCGACCTGCAGGTGTTCCGCCCCGCCGACGGCAAGGAAACTGCCGCCGCGTGGCTGTCCGCTCTGACCGAAGGTCTGCCCACCTGCCTGGTGCTGACCCGTCAGGGTCTGCCCCAGTACGAGCATTGCGGCCGCTGCCCCATGAAGGGCGCCTATGTGCTCAGCGACTGCGACAAGACCCCCGACCTGCTGCTCATGGCCAGCGGCTCCGAAGTGGAGCTCATCATGGGTGCCCAGAAGCAGCTGGCGGAAGAAGGCATTGCCGCCCGCGTCATCTCCGTGCCCAGCATGGATCACTTTGACAAGCAGGACGCCGAATACAAGGAGTCCGTGATGCCCAACGCCATCCGTGCCCGTCTGGCGGTCGAAGCCGGCGCTACCATGCCGTGGTACCGCTATGTGGGTCTGGACGGCGCTGTGGTGGGTCTGGATCACTTCGGTGCTTCCGCTCCCGCGGGCGTGCTGTTCAAGGAGTATGGCTTCACCGTTGAAAACGTGGTCGCTCAGGCCAAAAAGGTGCTGGGAAAATGACCTCTCAATACCACATCGATGATTATGCCGGACGCCGTGTGCACATGATCGGCATCGGCGGCAGCAGCATGTCGGGTCTGGCCGAGATGCTGCTCCGCCGCGGCTTCCGCGTCACCGGTTCCGACCGTACGCGCAGCCACAGCGTTGAAAGGCTGGAGGCCATGGGCGTCAAGGTGGGCATCGGTCACGATCCCGCCTTTACCGCCGGCGCGGATGTCATCGTTTATTCCGCCGCCATCAAACCGGATAATCCCGAGCGCGCCTATGCGTTTGAAAAGGGCATTCCGCAAATTGAGCGGGCCGACCTGCTGGGTCAATTGATGGCCGGGCACAAGCAGCGTGTCTGCATCTGCGGCGCGCACGGCAAAACGACCACCTCTTCCATGACGGCGCAGCTTTTGCTGGATTGCGGCATGGACCCCACCGTGCACATCGGCGGGCGTCTGGACGCCATTGGCGGCGGCACGCGTGCGGGCAATGGTGAATTGTTTGTGGCCGAAGCGTGCGAGTATGCCGGCAGCTTTCTGCACATGCCGCCCACCGTGGCGGTGGTGCTCAACATTGATGCCGACCATCTGGATTATTACGGCGACATGGCGCACATTGAAGAAGCGTTCTACAACTTCTGCTCCCTGCTGCCAAAGGACGGTCTGGTCATCGGCTGGGGCGACGACCCCCGCGTACAGGCGCTGATGGCGAAGCTGGACCGCCGTCACGAGACCTTCGGGCGCACCCCTGCCAGCGACTGGTACCCCGAAAACATCGTCAATGACGATCACGGCTGCCCCGCCTTTGATGTGCTGCATCGGGGCGAAAAGCTGGGACGTGTGCAATTGCAGGTGGCGGGCAGCTTCAACGTGACCAACGCTCTGGCGGCGCTGGCTTCCGCCCACGCTGTCGGCGCAGACATGGACAAGGCCCTCAATGTCATCGGGCAGTTCCGCGGCGCGCACAGGCGCTTTGAGCACACGGGCGATATCGACGGCGCACACATGTACACCGATTACGGTCACAACCCCGTGGAGATGCGGGCGGCCATTTCGGTCGCCATGCAGCAGCACGCCAACCGCGTGTGGGCGGTGATGCAGCCGCACACCTTCAGCCGCGTCAAAACGCTGTTCAACGATTACCTGACCTGCACCGAGGAAGCCGATATCACGCTGGTGACCGATATCATGGCCGCCCGTGAGGTGGACCCCGGCGATATCAACAGCGGCATGCTGGTGGAGGGCATGAAGCAGCACGGCATCAACGCCGTGTGGACGCCCTCCTTTGACGATACCGAGCGCTATCTGCGCGAGCACTGGCAGCCCGGTGACCTGGTGCTGACCATGGGCTGCGGCGACATCAACCTGCTCAACGAGCAGATGCAGCAGCACGGGGACACGAAACGATAAAGGACGAAGTCAAGGGGGAACCACGCTTTCCGAAGCCGGAAAGCATGGTTCCCCCTTTCACCCCCTCCGAGAAAGGGCAATCCTATATTATTTCAGGGGGAGAGGTAGGCTTTTCGAAGCCGAAAAGCATACCTCTCCCCCTGACCCCCTCTTGGAGAAAAGGCTGTTATGGGAAATAACAAGGGAGCAGCACACCTTTGATTGCCCCATGAGGCATTGGGATTGCGGCACGGATTCCATTTTACCAAAAACACCCCTGCGCGGATGTTCCTTCACCTTCATCCCTGCAAGGGTGCCTTTTATTTGCCCTTTCTCGGCCCCGTCCGTCACTCCACAGCAGGCTCGTAGCCGGCCAGGTTGTACGGCGCGACCCGCGTGTACACAATGCCGGGCTGCACGCCGTCCACGCGGCAGGCGAGCAGCTCACTGACGGTCACGATCTGATACCCCTGCCGCACCAGCTCGGGGATGACCCTTTCCATGGCAGCGGCAGTGGTGGAATAAATGTCATGGCACAGCACGATGGCGCCGGGACCGACTTCCTTCATGATCTCATTGTAGATTTTTGAGGCGTTGCGGCTTTCCCAGTCACGGGAATCGACCGACCAGTTGACGATATACAGCCCCATATCACCGCACACAGAGCGGGCATTCTTGTTTGTGTTGCCTCCCGGCGGGCGCAGGAGCGTGACCTTTTGCCCCGTCATCTGATAGGTCAGGTCGATGCACTTTTGCAGATTGCTGCGGATGGACGCCGCAGACAGCTTGGTCAGATTGTTGTGCGACCAGGTGTGCGTGCCGATCTCGTTACCATCGGCGATGACCTGCGCCACCTCTTTGGCATACTCCTCCATGCGGTGACCCTGCATAAAGAAGGTCGCGTGCGCGCCGTTTTCGCGCAGAATTTTGAGCACCTTCATGGTGTGCTCGGAGGGACCGTCGTCAAAGCTGAAGGCGATCATGGGGCGGGACATATCCACGCCCTCGGGCAGGAATTTTGCATTATGCTCCTTGCGCGCCGCCAGCTCCGCCTCGGTCATCTGCGTCACCGTGCTGGACAGCACATAGCCGACCGCACCGCCGTAGTGCACCTTGAGCCACTTGCCGCCGTCCTCCAGCACCTCCACCACCGCGGCAGAGGGAATTTTCGCCAGCGCGGTGGAGCCGGTATCCTTTTTGACACGCACCGTCACACTCGGTCCGTCATAGGTCACCAGTGCCACGCCGATGGGCGTCAGGTCGCCGGCGGGCTCCAGATACTTGGTCATCGCCCAACCCTCGAGGCCGCCCTTTTCCTTGCGCACATAGGCCCAGTCGCCGTTCTTTTCCACCATGTACACCACGGTGCCGATGTTCATCTTTTCCAGCACGTCCGACTTGGTGGTCGCGTCCGTGCGCAGGTTCAGCGCGCCGCCCTTGACCAGATACCGCTCATACACGGGTTCCGGCGTTGCCGTGGGCAC
>JAKSQG010000099.1 GCA_024404275.1 Clostridia bacterium
GGATCGATCTCCTTCCGTTCTTTTCTCAGTCAGCGGCGTGTTCCGCCCGTGCCGCCAAAGTATAATGTTTGGAAGTCACCTGCCGCACCAGCATCACCAGCCCGCGGAAGCACAATTCCGCCGCCATAGCGATCCACATGCCCCTGAGCCCCATCGTGGGCACCAGCAGCAGCGCCAGCCCCAGACGGACGATCCAGATGCTGACAAGGTTCAGCAGCGAGGGCACCAGCGTGTCACCCGCGCCGCGCAGCGCGCCCGCCGCGACAATAGAAACGCCAAACAGCGGCTCAGCCAGCAGTTCAATGCGCAGCACCGTCGCCGCCAGCTCCCGCACCGCGGGGTCGGGCGTCAGAAAAGCAAAAATGAAAGGACAAACGACCATCATGATCAGCCCCGTCAGCGTCATGAAGCCGCCGCCCAGCACAGTACAGATGTAGCCGTACCGTTTGGCAAGGTCGGGCTTGCCCGCGCCGACGCTGCGCCCCACCAGTGTGGTCGCTGCAGAACCGACGCCGTATCCCGGCATGTAGCACAGGCTTTCGGCGGTCACAGCAAAGCTGTTGGCGGCAATGGCTACCGCTCCCAGGGGCGCAATGATCACGGTGGAGACCACCATGGCGCCGCACAGCGCCGCTTCCTGCACCGCCACAGGCAGACCGATCGTGACTGCCTTTCTCATAATATCACGGTCATAATGCCCCTTCGCGGCGTGAAGAAGCCGCAGATGCTTGTTCCGGATACAGCACATACCGCACATCACCAGTCCGATGACGGCGCATGCCAGCCCCGTGCCGATGCCAGCGCCCAGCACCCCGAATCTCGGAATCAAAAGCGCGTTGAAGCCCACATCCAGCACGCACATGAGGGCATTCAATATACTTGGCGTCATCATATCGCCCGCGCACTGCAGGCAGGAGGAGCACAGATTGTTCAATTGAAAAAACGGCATCGTCAGGGCAAAAGCCACAAAATACGCCGAGGCATCCGCGCGGATGACGGCATCGCCGCCCAGCCACATGGGCAAAGGACCGCTGATGAGCAGCCCGATGAGGCACATCACGCCCGACACCAGTGCCGCGGTCACAAGACCCTGACGCAGCACATCCTTCGCCGCGTCATCCTTGCCAGCGCCGATGCGGTGCGCCACCTGCACCGAAAAGCC
Source organism: Clostridia bacterium (assembly GCA_024404275.1). Lineage (GTDB taxonomy): Bacteria > Bacillota > Clostridia > Christensenellales > Aristaeellaceae > SFMI01. The sequence goes on from JAKSQG010000099.1 coordinate 1,163, forward strand.
GGCGGAAACGGCATATACCGCGCTGTTCATCAGCCACGTGCTGGAGGACACCAGCCCGATGCTCGCCGAGGCGTTGGCGCCCAGCGCGCCCACCATGGCGGAATCAATGTACTGCATCACAATGGTGGTGATCTGCGTCAATATGGCGGGCAGGCTCAGCCGACCTACCTCTCTGATCTGCGGCAGCAGCTGCTGCCAGTCGATTTTCTTCATTCTTCCTCCGAAAACATACAAACAATTCGCCCCTGTATCTTCGCATAAAGCACAAGGGTTGTCAAGGCGCTGCACCCCCTCACCGTCATGTGCCATTTGATAAAAAGCTTGGAAAAAAACTTGTCCCATCCTGTTGACACAGACAGCAGACGGTGCTATACTCAAACCATCATTTGAACAATCGTTCAAATGTATAGTGAAAGAAGAGAGGGTATTACGATGAAAAAGACCTACAAGATCGAAGTCGATTGCGCCAACTGCGCCGCCAAGATGGAAGAAGCCGCCAAGAAGACCGAAGGCGTCACCAACGCCGTGGTCAACTTTATGACCCTCAAAATGATCGTTGAATTCGCCGAGGGCGCCGACCCCAAGGAGGTCATGCCCCGCGTGCTGAAGGATTGCCGCAAGATTGAACCCGACTGCGAGATCTATTTCTGATTCCTCACAGCCTCAAAGCCAAAATCACCGGAGGCGTTTGAAATGACCCGTAAACAAAAAAAGATGCTCACCCGCATCCTCATCGCCGCGGCGATGATGCTGGTACTGCATTTCCTGCCCATTGACGGCGTGCTGGGCGGCTGGCTCCGGTTTGCCCTGTACCTCATTCCCTATTTTGTCATCGGCTATGATATCCTGCTCAAAGCATGGAAGGGCATCAAAAACCGTCAGCCCTTTGACGAGTGCTTCCTGATGTCGGTCGCCACCGTCGGCGCCATCGTGCTGGGGCGTGTGCAGAGCGGCGACTATGCCGAGGGCGTGGCGGTCATGCTGTTCTATCAGATCGGCGAACTGTTCCAAAGCGTCGCCGTGGGCAAAAGCCGCCGCAGCATTTCGCAGCTGATGGATATCCGCCCCGATTACGCCAACCTCGAAACCGCCGAGGGCGAGACCGAAAAGGTCGATCCCGATGAGGTCGCCGTCGGCAGCGTCATCGTGGTCAAACCCGGCGAAAAAATTCCTATCGATGGCGTGGTCCTCAGCGGTCACTCCGCCCTCAACACCGCCGCGCTGACAGGTGAAAGCCTGCCCCGCGATGTATCGGAGGGGGACAGCGTCATCTCCGGCTGCATCAATCAGAGCGGTGTGCTGCGCATCCGCACCGAAAAGGAGTTTGGTGAATCGACCGCCAGCAAAATTCTGGACATGGTCGAAAACGCCTCCTCCCTCAAAAGCCGCAGCGAGGCCTTCATCACCCGCTTTGCCCGCATCTATACGCCCGCCGTCTGTTACAGCGCGCTGGCACTGGCGCTCCTTGTGCCGCTGGTGCGCATGGCCTTCGGCCTGCCGGCGGACTGGATGGACGGTTGCATGCGTGCCCTCACCTTCCTGGTCATCAGCTGCCCCTGCGCGCTGGTCATTTCAATCCCGCTCACCTTCTTTGCGGGCATCGGCGGCGCAAGCAAAGCCGGCGTGCTGGTCAAGGGTTCCAACTATCTGGAAGCGCTGGCTTCCGCCGGCATCGTGGTGTTTGACAAGACCGGCACCATGACCGAGGGCGTGTTTGAGGTCGCGGGCGTGCACCATGCTGCCCTGCCCGAGGAAAAGCTGCTGGAATACGCCGCTTTGGCGGAAAGCTATTCCACCCATCCCATTGCCCTCAGCCTGCAGCGCGCCTATGGCAAAGCCATCGATAAAAGCCGCGTCACTTCCGTGGAAGAGATTGCCGGCGGCGGCGTCACCGCCGTGGTGGATGGTCACACCGTGGCCGCGGGCAACGAAAAGCTGATGACCCGTCTTGGCATCCCCTGCGACCCCTGCCGCAGCGTGGGCACCGTGGTGCATCTGGCGCTGGACGGGCAGTACATCGGTCATGTGCTGATTGCCGACCGTTTGAAGCCCAACGCGGAAGATGCCATTGCCGCCCTGCGCCGCCGCGGTGTGCGCAAGACCGTCATGCTGACGGGCGACAGCCGCAAGGTGGCCGACAGCGTCGCAGCAGAGCTCCACATCGATGAGGTCCGGTCCGAGCTGCTGCCTGCCGACAAGGTCGCCAACGTGGAGCTTCTGCTCAAGGAAAAGCACGGCAAAGAGGTGCTGGCCTTTGTGGGCGACGGCATCAACGATGCCCCTGTGCTCTCCCGCGCCGATGTGGGCATTGCCATGGGGGCGCTGGGCAGCGATGCCGCCATTGAAGCCGCCGATGTCGTCTTGATGGATGATGACCCGCTCAAAATTGCCAAAGCCATCGGCATTGCCCGCAAGTGCACGGGCATTGTACGGCAGAACATCGGCTTTGCCCTCGGCATCAAAGCACTGTGCCTCATCCTCGGCGCGCTGGGCATGGCCAACATGGGGCTCGCCATCTTTGCCGATGTGGGGGTCATGGTGCTGGCGGTGCTCAACGCCATCCGTGCCCTCAACACACAAAACGCATAACAAAAACGATCCCCCTGCCGCGGCGCAATACCGAAGCAGGGGGATCTTCTTTTCTTCCGAAAGAAGGATTATTCCGCGGCGCAAACGAACACCATGCCCATCAGGTCGGCGTTCAGGTAACCGTTGGAGGTCAGGGTCAGGGTAGCCTGCATCATATCGCTGGGCATCACCAGCACGCCGTTTTCGAACACGAAATCGACCGCATCCTGACCGAACAGGGACACAGCGCCGTTATCGCAAACGATCTTGATCTCGTCGGTGCCGAACAAGGTCTGCATTTCCTCAGCACTGATGGCGGAAACAGGCATCACAACGCCGCCCAGGTTCAGCTCAACGCACACCCAGCTGCCGTTGAAAGCAGCGGCGGATTCAGCCGCTACGGGCTCACCGGCAACAGAGACAGCGGCAGCAGCGGGTTCAGTGCCGAACACCAGCTTGATACCATCCTGTTCGGCGATCATCTGATTGCCTTCCACGGTCAGGCTCAGGGGATTGACGCCGTCATCGATGGTGATCACACCGCCTTCGCTGGTCCAGGGGGCAGCAGGGGTCTCCTCACCGTTCTGGATCATGACGCAGGTGCCGTCATCGTTGAAAACAATGGCCATTTCCATGCCCATATCAGCGGGGTTCATCTCGGTGCCGCGCATGGAAACGGAGGTCAGGTACATGGTGATGGATTCGGCGTTGACAGCGGCAATGGTCATGCACAGCACCATCATCACAGCCATCAGCAGAGCAGCAAACTTCTTCATGGTTCTTTACTTCCTTTCATCGGTCTTTCAAGACCTTTCGCTGCATTATAGCATTTCCGATACAAATTATCAAGTATTCCGGGGACTTTTGCCCCTTGCATTGATAAAGCCGGCGTTTTATGCTATACTGAAGCTCATCCCACCCAGCATACAGGAGGTGTCCCGCCGTGTATAAATTCTATCAAAAACGTGAAGTGCTGTTTGCCGTTTCATGGATCGTGCTGTACTGCGTGGTCTCCATTCCCATCCGCGGTCTGTTGGGGGATGGCAGCCCCCTGATGATGATCGCGCTGCTGGCGATCGCGCTGGGGCTGACCGTCTTTATCAAAAAGCATCATCTGGAAGAAAAATACGGCCTCCACCGCTGGCCGCGTCCCACCGCCCGCAACCTTTGGTTTCTGCCCCTCGCCGTGCTGGCGACCGGCAACCTGTGGGGCGGTGTGCAGCTGACCTGCACGGGGCAAAGCCTTTTCTTTTCCGTCCTTTCCATGCTGCTCATCGGCTATACGGAAGAGGTCATTTTCCGCGGTCTTTTGTTCAAGGGCATGATCAAAGAGGATGGCCTGACCCGCGCCATCCTTGTTTCCGCCGTCACCTTCGGCATCGGGCACATCGTCAATCTGCTGGCCGGGCAGGCAAGCCTTGCCACCGTCATGCAGGTCTTTTTCGCCATCGCCTGGGGATTTCTCTTTACCCTGGTCTTTTACAAAAGCAAAAGCCTGCTGCCCTGTGCGCTGACACACGGCATCGTCAACTGTTTGTCCCTCTTCAGCCGGGGCAGCGCCGCTGCGGATTGGGTCTACATTGCCGCCGTCATCCTTGCCGCCCTGCTCTACTGCCCCTACCTGCTCCGTCAGGCGGAGGAAGGGGAACCGTCATGAACAGCAAAGCAAGCCGCTTCCTCCCCCTGCTGCTGTGGCTGGTTTTTGAAGCCGTCGCCGTCGTGCTGACGCTGACCAAAGCCAACCTGTTTTACCTGTTCAATTTCAGCTATATCGGCACCGCCCTCGCGCTGGGACTGGTCCTCTTTCAGCGGCGTTACCGGCATGCCCGGCGTGTGGTGCAGCTGCTGGTCGGCACCTACATGCTGGTTTACCTCGGGCTCCTCCGCGGCGAAAACATGCAGCTGGAGGGCTTCTGGTATTACCTGTTCACCGGCGTGTTTGAGGCCGCCACCATTCACTACGCGGTCGCCAAAATTTTCGGGCCTTTGCTGTTTGGCCGCGGCTGGTGCGGCTATGCCTGCTGGACGGCCATGATTCTGGATCTTTTGCCCTACAAGGTGCCGCAAAAGCCGCAGAAACGCCCCGGCTTTTTCCGCTATATCGTCTTTGCGGCATCGTTTGTGTTTGTGGCGGCGCTGTTTTTATGCCGCGTGGGGCACTTGGAAAAGATCATGTTTGCCGCCTTCATCATCGGCAACGTGCTTTACTATGCCCTCGGCATTCTGCTGGCCTTCCGCTTCAGGGATAACCGTGCCTTTTGCAAGTATGTGTGCCCGGTCACGGTGTTTTTGAAGCCCATGAGCTATTTTTCCCTGTTCCGCATCGAATGCGACAAAACAAAATGCGTTTCCTGCGGCAAGTGCCGCAGCGTCTGCCCCATGGAGGTCGATATGACCGACAATTCCCGCCGCCGCAAAAACGGCACCGAGTGCATCCTGTGTCTGGAATGCGTCAAAGCCTGCCCCAAAAAGGCGCTTTGATTTTTTTACAAACAATCCCCCCGCCGAGGCTCAACGCCAAAGCAGGGGGATCTTTTTGTTTTTAAAAAGGTCATTATTCCGCAGTACAGATGAACACTATCCCCATTAGATCGGCATTCAGATAGCCATTATCGGTCAGTGTCAGGGTAGCGGGCAGGATATTCTCGTGCAATATCAGCGCGCCATTTTCAAATGTGAACTCGATCGGTTCCTGTCCGAATATGGACACAGTGCCGTCATTGATCAAAAACCTGATCTCATCAGTGCTGAACATCATCTGCATTTCATCCACGCTGATGGACGAGACGAGCTTCGCAACACCATTTACATTGAATTCAACGCACACCCAACTGCCATTGAAATCAGCGGCAGTCCCGGCAGCAATGGCCTCACCCGCATCTGTTGATGCGGCATCGGTCTCTCCTGCATCCGTTGATGCGGCATCGGTCTCTCCTGCGTCCGTTGATGCGGCATCGGTCTCTCCTGCGTCCGTTGATGCGGCATCGGTCTCTC